>JBJTVF010000013.1:0-2164 GCA_046081085.1 Candidatus Limnocylindrus sp. | reverse complement strand
TCACGCCCTGAATCGAGGAGCCATCCGATCAGTGCGAACGCCGTCATCAACGCGCCAAGGAGGACGAAGGGGAGACCGATCGCTGCGCCGAAGAGGAGCACGCCCGTGGCGAGGCTTACAAGGAATGGGAGGAGTGAGGGTGGTGGAAGGTGCACACCTGCGGGTGGGCTGGACGCCGCCCTGCTGCTCTGCGCGGATATCGCAAGCGCGCTGTGGTCTCCTGTGCCAATCGCATCATATTCGCGTACCGCTTCGCGACCCCATGCAACAAGTGCGAGGAGCATCGCGCCTGCAGAGACGGCGAGCGCAACGCCACCGAGCGCGACGGAGAAGAAGAGTGCCGCCGACGCAACGGAGATGAGGAGCGGCGCGAGGCTCGGGCCAGGGAGGTGGATCCCTGCCGGTGCGGAGCGCATTGGAAACGCGGGCATGCCGATCTGGCGTGGACCAGCGCGTCGGAAGCGGAAGAAGATCCACGCGTAGAATCCCGCGACGACGAGGAGGATGATGATCGGGAGGAGCTGGATCAGCGCGCCCCAGTCAGGGGCGACGAACGGTCCAAGGAGAGAGACGACCCACTCAAGGAGCGAGCGGAGCGCGTCCAATGTGTGCCCCTAGGCTTCGGAGTTCATTGCGTGGACGAGCACCGCGGTCATGGTGCTCATCGCCACGCCAAGTGCAACCAACATGAATGCGCCTCCCGCATCACCCGAGAGGACAAGGTAGAGCGTGCCAATGACGACGAAGAGGAGTCCAAAGGCAAGGGCGTATCTCATGCGTTCATTGTAGCCGCCACCGCAAAACCTGCGGGTAGCCGAAGATAGGGGGGTGAACGCCCTCAGCCACATTCCGACGCACGGGCCCCTCCCGCCAGAGCCGAGCCTTGCCGCCGCTGCGTACTGGTACTCCCCACCGATCATCAGTCTGCTGGTTGTCGCCGGGCTGGTGCTCTGGTTCCTCGGAGTGCGCCGCGTACAACAGCAGCACCCGCAGAATCCTGTGCCACGTTCGCGGAGCGTCTCGATCGTTGGCGCCGCTCTCTTCCTGCTGATCGCATTGCAATCGGTAATCGAGCGATACGATACGACGCTCTTCAGCGTGCACATGGTGCAGCACCTCATCCTCCTCTTCCCTGTGCCGATCCTTCTGCTGCGCGCTGCTCCGGTCACGCTGGTCCTTCGGCTTGCCTCGCCTCGTTGGCGCGCGCGGATCCTTGCACTGCTTCAGAGTCGCCTCATCGGCGTAATCAGTTATCCGATCGTTGCCTGGCTGCTGCTGGTGTTTGTGATGTGGGCAACGCATCTCTCGCCACTCTTTGACGCCGCCCTCGACAACCCGCTCCTTCATCACCTTGAGCACCTGCTCTATCTGAGTAGCGCGCTCCTCTTCTGGGCCCCAGTCTTCTCGCTCGACCCCGTGCGACACCGCCTCTCGCGCCCCGCTGCACTCTTCTATCTGATCACGCAGATGCCGCAGAACAGCTTCCTCGGTGTGGCGATCATGTGGGCCCCTCGTGCGCTCTATCCGCACTACGAGACCCTGAAACGTACGTGGGGACCGACGCCGCTGGAGGATCAACAGCTCGCTGGATCCATCATGTGGCTCGTTGGTGATGCCCTCTTCCTCCTGACGGTGTTCGCGGTCCTCGCCGCGTGGATGCGCGCAGAGGAGCGACCCGCTTCACGCTACAATTCTGAAAAGTTGGCACGAGAGCTCGCCGAGATTCGGCGACGCGAAGCGGTGCACAGTGAACGAACGAGGGGAGAAGTGAAGTGAGCGTTGCCGTTGACCCAGTCTGCGGGATGGAGGTGCAGGTAGCACCGAACGCCCTCACCGCGCTGATTCAACTCAGCGAACTTTCGAACGCGACGCAGCCTGGGCGACATCAGGGTGTGACGGACGGGAGTGGCGAACGCTTCTACTTCTGCGGGAAGGGCTGCCTCCTCGACTTCCAAGATGAACCGGCGCGCTTCCTTGACGCGGGCTTCCAGCCATCTGGCATGTGAAGTGGTACCTTCGGACGCATAGGTTGGGCGTCGAGAACGGCCTAATGGAGGAGGAGACGGAACGATGGCATATGTGATTGCGGAACCGTGCGTTGATGTCCTAGACCAGTCATGCGTCTCTGTCTGCCCAGTTGACTGCATTCATTTTGAGGTTGGAA
>JBJTVF010000012.1:0-20398 GCA_046081085.1 Candidatus Limnocylindrus sp. | reverse complement strand
TCAGTCGTCGCGTTACTTGGTGAGCGACGCCTCAGTCTCGTCGCGGTGCTTCTTCAGGTACTTCATGAATGGCGTGCCGCCTGTTCCAACATCGGTTGGGTTTCCGGTTGCGTCTGCCGCCTGTCGGTTGATGTAGGTCGCGGCGTACTCAAGGTGTAGCGCGCGGAAGGCGCGGAGGGTCTCCACGCAACGGTTTCGCGCTGCAGCGAGCTCCTTCGGCGCGGATGCGCCGAGTGTCGCAATGCGACTCGCTGCCGTAGGGCCAGCCTCGAACGCCTCAAGCAGTCCGACGTGCTTACGCGGCATGTAGCGGCGCATCTCCATCAGGTACTCGCGGAGCTGATCCGGTGCGTGATCAACGCCGAGGACGGCATCAAGACAAGGGACAATCGTGCTCTGGGCACCGGTCTCGCCGCGGAAGGTCTGACCCTTCCCTGCGTACGCGGTTACGCCTTCGTAGACGAGCCCGCCAGGGAGTGCGGGGTTATCCCTCCACCCAAAGATGTACGGGCGAACGCGGTGGTAGTAGACATACGGATCGCACGCTTCGGGCATGCGCTTCATCGTGCTGAGAATCCCATCGAGTGCATCACCAAGATCGTTCAGGGCACTCGTCGCCTCGGCGTCGTTTCCATCGGAGATTGCCGCCTGCGCGCGCGCACCTGCCGCGAGTGCGGCCCCGGCGCGCCGCTCGATATCTACGTGGATGAGGATGAACCATGCCTCGTCCAGCCCACCGAGAAAGTGCTGAAGGAGTGCAATGTTGCCGAGGGCGATCGGGCCACTCTCGTCGAGTCGGCGCCAGTTCCAGAGCGCATAACTTGCATACGAGAGGATCGGCTCACGTCCGAGAGCCGCAGCGATCTCGTGCCATGGCACGGCGAGTCTCGCCGGAAGCGCGCTTGGCGAATCCGGTTCGCCCCACACGTACGCCATGCCAAGGTAGCTGAGGGTGCGCATCGCCGCCTCAAGATCCTCTTCGCTGCTCAGTGCCTCACTTCGGAATTCGGGGAGCGCCTCAATGATTGCGCGAATCTTCCCTGATGGGAGGAGGGCAGGGAGGTCTCGCGCCGTACGATGCCACTCAGGGTTCGCCGCTGGAATCTCAATCGCGGGATCGGCGATCGGGAGGAATCCACGCTCTGCCGTTACTCCGAATGCATGCAGGTCAACGTGGTGCGTCATTTCACACTCCCTCTACTGTGAGCCGCAGAGTCGCGGCTGATCACGTTCATCCTCGGGCTTCCCCACGTCACTGCGGGGCTGCGTTGCGCGTCTGATCCCCGAGCGTGTCCCGCATCACGGGTCATCTATGATCGTCCTGCCGTCGGTCGGGCTCCGCGCGACGACGCTTCGTGAACCGCGTCAGGTCCGGAAGGAAGCAGCGCTAAGCGGATCGCGGCGGGCGCAGCGGGCCGCTCGGCCGGCGGCACTCACGCGGCGGCGTGCTGGGCATGGTGAGAGTGAGGGAGGGGCGATGGCAGAGCAGCTCGCAATCTATCGCCGCTACCGCGCATCCAAGTTCGGCGAGCTTCGCGGACAAGACCCAATCGCAAAAACCTTGCAGCGCGCCGTAGCCGACGGTCGTCTTGGTCACGGACTCCTCTTCGTTGGCCCCCGAGGAACGGGGAAGACCTCCACTGCCCGCATCGTGGCGAAGGCGCTCAACTGTCTCGCACCCGCAGACGGCGAGCCGTGTGGCGGCTGTACCGCATGCATTGCAATTCGCGACGGCGCAACCTTCGACGTGGTCGAGTCGAACGCGGCGACCTCGAACCGCATCGACGACGTACGTGAGGATTTGATCCCGCTGATCACCAATCCACCCACAGATCTGAAGCGCAAGGTCCTGATCCTCGATGAGGTGCATCGCTTCACGAATGACGCCTGGGATGCGCTGCTCAAGTGGCTTGAAGAGCCGCCGCCCGGAATCATCTTCATCTTCTGCACCACCGACCCATCCAAGATTCGACCGGCGATCCTCTCGCGCCTTCAGCGATTCGACTTCCGCCCCATCGCGCAGGAGCAGATCGCCGCGAAGCTCGTGGATATCCTCAAGAGCGAGGGTCGCAACGCAGAGCCTGATGCCGTTGCGCTGCTCGCCCGACTCGCCGACGGCGGCATGCGCGATGCCGAATCGATGCTTGATCAGCTTCTCTCGTCTGGTGTTGATCCGCTGCGCGCAGCGGATGTCGAAGAGCTCCTCGGCCTTCCTGGCGCGGAGGACATCGCGCGCCTCGCTGGCGCCGCGCTTGATGCCGATGCAGCGGTCGGTCTTGAAATCCTCGCCGACTTTGAGTCACGCGGCCGAGATCCACGCGTCGTTACCGAGCGCCTCACCGACCTGATCCGTCGCGCGCTGCATGCAGCACTTGCGTCCGGCGGCGCGGTGCCTGCCGATGCTTCAAACCTTCCGGCGGGAGTGAACCTCGGCGGTGAGCCTGGCACGCCACTTCCACTCGCGGGTCGGAGTCGTGACGAATTGCTGCGACTCGCGCACGCGCTCCGTCGTCTTGAGTCAGGGCGCGGCGACGCAGATCTTCGACTCGGGCTCGAGTTGCTTCTCCTTGGGACACTCGCCCCAAGTGCGTCGGGCCAGAGCGTTTCTTTACAAAGCGCACCAGCAACGGCGGTCGTGCCTCCTCGTACCGCGCCATCAAGGCCTGCGGAATCGGCCACGGTTGCTGCTCGAACCGTTGAAGAGCCTCCACCTTCCATGAAGCCAACTCGAACGTCGCGCGCGGCAACGAGTGGCGCCGCGAGTCAAGAAGGAGATGCCTGGGCCCAGATGCTCGCTGCGGCAGACGTGCCGACAAAGCCACTCCTTGCGGACGCGAGCGGAACTTTCGAGAACGGGGTGCTGACGATCCTCTACCCAGCAACGAAGTCCTTTCTACGCGTGCGCGCCGAGGAGCGACGTGAGCGTATTGAACAGCTCGCATCACAGGTGTACGGCGGCGTGGTGCGCGTCGCGTTCGCGGAGAAAGATGCCGATGCGACGTTGCGCGACGTTTGGAAGGATGCATGAGCGGAGCGTCACTCCCGCGCTCGCTTGAGCGACTCATCGAAGCGCTCTCCCGCCTCCCCGGCGTTGGGCCTCGAACCGCTGAACGGCTCGCCTTCCACCTTCTGCGCACGCCGCTCGCCGACGCACAGGCCCTCGCCGCTGCGATCAGCGCGGCGCGCGAGCAGACGCGACCCTGCGAGGTCTGCGGCCATGTTGCTGATGAAGTGCGCTGCCGAATCTGCACGGATGATTCGCGCGACGCGAGCACCCTCTGTGTGGTTGAGGAGCCACTCGACCTGATCGCGATCGAGCGCACGGGTGCCTTCCGCGGTCGCTATCACGTGCTGAACGGCGCCCTCTCGCCGATGGCGGGGGTTGGGCCCGGTGAACTGCGCATGCGCGAGCTCTTCGAGCGCGTTGCGGCGGCCGAGGCTGCGGGGAGCCCAATCCGTGAAGTGATCATCGCCACGAACCCCTCGCCAGAGGGCGACGTCACCCTCCTCTACCTTCAGGAGCGGCTCGGCACCAGCGTCCCCAGAATCACCTCGATGGCGCGCGGCCTCCCGTTCGGCGCCGACCTCCAGTACGCAGACGCAGTAACAATCCTTCGCAGCCTCGAGGAGCGCCGCGGCGTCGAATAGCACCTCCCTATAAGGTGGCGAGATGAGTGAACTGATCTTCGAGATCCTCCTTCGCCTCCTGAAGGTCGCCGCCGCCGCCCTTCTGGGGCTGGTCATCTATCTCGCGGCCACCGCAATCGAGCCTGCGGCTGCAGGGGCCACCCTTGCGGTCGCCTCGTTTGCCGCGGGGGCAGGGGCCATGCTGCTCCTCGAGTCCAGCCCTCTATAGGGCTCTGTTACAGCCCTAGCGATCCCTGTTACAAGCCACTCAACTGAGACCCGTCCGCCCGCACGGCCCACGCACGACTCCCGCACGGGAGGCGTTTGACAGGATGGGGGGTGTCTGCGATGCTCCGCCTCCGCGTAACTGCAGGGAGAGATCCTCTCCCAACGGCCCCGATTACGGGTCGGCCAGGTGCGCACACAGACACCACGGTCTCCGTGGCGATCGCGTCGACGAAAGTCGGCGGCACCTTAACAGCTGAAGAGTGGCAGGTAACACAAAGCAACCGTTTAATTCGCTGGGGGCAGACCCTCGGAAGATTAACGCGTTGCCGAAAGGCAGCGTGTTGTTTCGGAGAGTTTGATCCTGGCTCAGGACTAACGCTGGCGGTATGCCTTAGACATGCAAGTCGAACGAGTTTCCGGGCTTGCTCGGAAACTAGTGGCGAACGGCTGAGTAACGCGTAGGTGACCTACCCCGTAGTGTGGAATAACTGCCCGAAAGGGTAGCTAATACCGCATGTTGAGCCGACATCAATGTCGTCTCCAAAGCAGAAATGCGCTATGGGCGGGGCCTGCGTTCGATTAGCTAGTTGGTGGGGTAACGGCTCACCAAGGCGACGATCGATAGGTGGTCTGAGAGGACGATCACCCAGACTGGGACTGAGACACGGCCCAGACTCCTACGGGAGGCAGCAGTCGGGAATTTTGCGCAATGGGGGAAACCCTGACGCAGCAATACCGCGTGTGGGATGAAGGCCTTCGGGTCGTAAACCACTTTTTTCGGGGACGATAATGACGGTACCCGAGGAATAAGCCACGGCTAACTACGTGCCAGCAGCCGCGGTAATACGTAGGTGGCAAGCGTTGTCCGGATTTACTGGGCGTAAAGCGCGCGCAGGCGGTGAATGAAGTCGAAAGTGAAAGCCCCGAGCTCAACTCGGGAACTGCTTTCGAAACCAGTTCACTTGAAGGTGGAAGAGGGAAGTGGAATTCCGAGTGTAGCGGTGGAATGCGTAGATATTCGGAGGAACACCAGAGGCGAAGGCGACTTCCTGGTCCAATCTTGACGCTGAGGCGCGAAAGCTAGGGGAGCAAACAGGATTAGATATCCTGGTAGTCCTAGCTGTAAACGATGGATACTAGGTGTTGGAGGTTTTAACCCCTTCGGCGCCGCAGCCAACGCATTAAGTATCCCGCCTGGGGAGTACGGCCGCAAGGCTAAAACTCAAAGGAATTGACGGGGCCCCGCACAAGCAGCGGAGCGTGGGGTTTAATTCGATGATACGCGAAGAACCTTACCAAGGCTTGACATGCACATGACCGCGGCGGAAACGTCGCTTTCCCGAAAGGGACGCGTGCACAGGTGTTGCATGGCTGTCGTCAGCTCGTGTCGTGAGATGTTGGGTTAAGTCCCGCAACGAGCGCAACCCCTGTCGTGTGTTGTATCACTCACACGATACTGCCGAGAGAAACTCGGAGGAAGGCGGGGATGACGTCAAGTCAGCATGGCCCTTATGTCTTGGGCTACACCCACGCTACAATGGCCGGTACAACGGGCTTGCTAAGCCGCGAGGCGGAGCGAATCCCTTAAAGCCGGTCTCAGTTCGAATTGCAGGCTGCAACTCGCCTGCATGAAGCCGGAGTTGCTAGTAACCACTGGTCAGCACACAGCGGTGAATATGTTCCCGGGGCTTGTACACACCGCCCGTCAAGTCACGAAAGTCGGCAATACCCGAAGCCAGTGCGCCAACCGTAAGGAGGCAACTGTCGAAGGTAGGGTCGGTGATTGGGACTAAGTCGTAACAAGGTAGCCCTACCGGAAGGTGGGGCTGGATCACCTCCTTTCTAGGGAGCTTCTGTCTGGGCCAGCGGTGGTCTGGACACAAAAGGAATCCCAGGTTAAACACGTCGTCGTTCATGCTCTCCCGCTGAGTGGAGCGTGCACCTTCGCAAGAGGGTGAGGCGAACGTGACTCGGCAAGCAAACCGAACCCGCAGTGGTTTACGGTTGTTCGTGTTCCTGCCACTCTTTAGCTGTCCGGTGCCAGTACTCGCGTGCGCGGGTCGCGGTTCCACGGGGGCGTTTAGCTCAGTTGGTTAGAGCACTGCCCTGATAAGGCAGAGGTCTCTGGTTCGAGTCCAGAAACGCCCACCACCATCACTGGGGGACGTAGCTCAGTTGGTAGAGCACCTCCTTTGCAAGGAGGGGGTCAGGAGTTCGAGTCTCCTCGTCTCCACCAGTCCCTTCATACAGCACATCACTGATCACTGACCTTTCTGAAGGTCAGCGACCAGCGATCCGCTGGGCGACTTCGGTCGCAGTGCCGCAAGGCACACCCTTAACAGCCGAATACATGACTGAACATCGAATGTAAATTGTTTCGTCGGATGAAACAAGTGAAATAGTCAAGGTGTATCCCGAGATGGTCCGCGAGCAGCGATGAGTCGTTGTTGGTGGGTCAAGTTATTAAGAGCACTAGGTGGATGCCTTGGCGCCAAGAGCCGATGAAGGACGTGGCAGGCTGCGAAAAGCTTCGGGGAGTCGCGAGCAGACAGTGATCCGAAGATGTCCGAATGGGGAAACCCGGCTGGGGTAATGCCCAGTCATCGGTGGCTGAATACATAGGCCACCGGAAGGTAAGCCAGCGAACTGAAACATCTAAGTAGCTGGAAGAGAAGATATCAATTCCCTGAGTAGTGGCGAGCGAAAAGGGAACAGTCCAAACCGCGACAGCGTGATAGGCGGGAGCCGTTGCTGCCTCGGGGTTGTAGGAGTCGACTTTCGAATCCTCCCGGATTCGAGCGAAGTCAAAAATCTGATCGTTAGGTGAACCTGCTTGGAGAGGCAGGCCATAGAGGGTGAGAGCCCCGTAATCGAAAGCGATCAGACTTCGTGGTTGATCACCTGAGTAACGCGTGGAAGGTCTCTCATGCGTGAACCTAGGGGGACCACCCTCTAAGACTAAATACTCTTGGCGACCGATAGTGAACAAGTACCGTGAGGGAAAGGCGAAAAGAACCCCGTAAGGGGAGTGAAATAGAACCTGAAACCGAGTGCTTACAAACAGTCAGAGCACTATGTTGGAAACAACAGTGTGATGGCGTGCCTTTTGAAGAATGAGCCGACGAGTTATTGCTGTGTGGCAAGGTTAAGTCCGAGAAGGACGGAGCCGTAGCGAAAGCGAGTCTCAATAGGGCGTTGAGTCGCATGGCATAGACCCGAAACCGGGTGACCTATCCATGGCCAGGTTGAAGCGAGGGTAATACCTCGTGGAGGACCGAACTGGTGAATGTTGAAAAATTCTCGGATGAGCTGTGGATAGCGGAGAAATTCCAATCGAACCCGGAGATAGCTGGTTCTCCCCGAAATAGCTTTAGGGCTAGCCTCGGGCGTTCAATCATGGGGGTAGAGCACTGGATGGACTAGGGGGCTTCCCGCTTACCAAATCCAACCAAACTTCGAATCCCATGATTTAAGAGCCCGGGAGTCAGACTACGAGGGCTAAGCTTCGTGGTCCCAAGGAAAACAGTCCAGATCGCCAACTAAGGTCCCTAAATCAACGCTAAGTGGTGAACGATGTGGGATTGCATAAACAACCAGGATGTTGGCTCAGAAGCAGCCATCATTGAAAGAGTGCGTAACAGCTCACTGGTCAAGTGATCCCGCGCGGAAAATTTAACGGGGCTCAAGCGTTGTACCGAAGTTGCGAAATCGTCGCCCAGCTTGCTGGCCGGCGATTGGTAGGGGAGCGTTCCGCTTGCAGCGAAGGCAGACCGGAAGGACTGCTGGAGCGAGCGGAAGTGCGAATGTCGGCATGAGTAGCGAAATGTGAGTGGGAATCTCACACACCGTATGGCCAAGGTTTCCTGAGCAAGGCTCGTCCTCTCAGGGTTAGTCGGTCCTAAGCCGAGGGCGAACGCCGTAGGCGATGGACATCTGGTTGATATTCCAGAACCACCAAAGACCGTTTGCACCGCAAGGTGTCGCCGGGCGAAGGCGGAGGGTGGCTCTCTGACGCAAGTCAGGGGGTACCCCGAGTTGACGTCAGGTGGGAGCAAGGGCATGACGGGGTCTGGTAGTTCGAGCGTGCTATGGAATGCACGTCCAAGCTCGTAAGGGGTGGGACTAGGTAAATCCGGTCCTGCATTCAACTCTGAAAAGCGATGGGAAGGGGTGTATGCCCTAACTCGAGCAAGCCAAGCCTCCGAGAAAAGTGTCTAGCGAGGTCCTAGGTGACCGTACCGCAAACCGACACAGGTGGCCGGGTAGAGAATACCAAGGTGATCGGGAGAACCCTCGTTAAGGAACTCGGCAAAATAACCCCGTAACTTCGGGAGAAGGGGTGCTCACAGGTGCAGCTTGCTGTGCCCGTGAGCCGCAGTGAAATGGCCCAGGCGACTGTTTAACAAAAACACAGGTCTCCGCTAAAGCGCAAGCTGATGTATGGGGGCTGACGCCTGCCCAGTGCTGGAAGGTTAAGAGGAGGGGTGCAAGCTCTGAATCGAAGCCCCAGTGAACGGCGGCTGTAACTATAACAGTCCTAAGGTAGCGAAATTCCTTGTCGGGTAAGTTCCGACCCGCACGAATGGCGTAACGATCTGGGCACTGTCTCAACGAGGGATCCGGCGAAATTGAAATACCAGTGAAGATGCTGGTTACCCGCGCTGGGGCAAAAAGACCCCGTGGAGCTTTACTACACCCTGATATTGGATTGAGGCTCGACCTGTGTAGGATAGGTGGGAGGCTTTGAAGCTGGGGCGTCAGCCTCGGTGGAGCCGTCGTTGAAATACCACCCTTGTTGTGTTTCGTTTCTAACCTCGTGCCGTAATCCGGCCGGGGAACAGTGTCAGGCGGGTAGTTTGACTGGGGCGGTCGCCTCCTAAAGAGTAACGGAGGCGCCCAAAGGTCCTCTCAGGCTGGATGGAAATCAGCCATAGAGTGCAAAGGCATAAGAGGGCTTGACTGTGAGACTTACAAGTCGAGCAGGTGCGAAAGCAGGGCTTAGTGATCTGATAACTCCGAGTGGAAGGGTTATCACTCAACGGATAAAAGCTACCCCGGGGATAACAGGCTGATGGTGCCCAAGAGTTCATATCGACGGCACCGTTTGGCACCTCGATGTCGGCTCGTCGCATCCTGGGGCGGAAGTACGTCCCAAGGGTTTGGCTGTTCGCCAATTAAAGCGGCACGTGAGCTGGGTTCAGAACGTCGTGAGACAGTTCGGTCTCTATCCAGCGTGGGCGAAGGGAACTTGAAAGGAGCTGCTCCTAGTACGAGAGGACCGGAGTGGACGAGCCTATGGTGTGCCTGTTGTCCTTCCAAGGGCATTGCAGGGTAGCTAAGCTCGGCAGAGATAAGCGCTGAAAGCATATAAGCGCGAAGCTCGCCTTGAGATAAGGTTCCCCACCGGGTTAACCGGGTAAGGCCGCAGGGAGACTACCTGCTTGATAGGGCGCATGTGGAAGGCCAGCGATGGCTGTAGCAAAGCGCTACTAATGGTCGAGGACTTGACCTCCACGACGCCTCATCGGCGCTCGTCGACGGTCTTGAGTTACACCACGATGAAACTACACATTTGATGTTCAGCCATGAATTCGGACTTCGCCAAGCGGAGCCCGGTGACTGTAGCGGAGAGGCCATACCCGTTCCCATCCCGAACACGGAAGTCAAGCTCTCCAGCGCCGAAAATACTGAGGGGGCAGCTCCTCGGCAAGATAGGTCGTCGCCGGGCTCTTTGGCATCTTGGCGAGTTTTTCTCCGCCACGTTTCTGCAGATCCACCGCGTATCTGTCACATACGCGCGCGCGTCGGCTATCCTTACCGCGTGAACGAGGCGCAGCTCAATCCGTGCCCCTGGCTTCTCGACGATGCGGGGAGCATCCAGCCCGACCGACCTCGCCGCCTGAGTCGCTGCGGAGCAGACGCCGCCCGGCCAGAGCTCTCACACCAGACTCGTGAAGGCCGCTGCCTTGTTGGCGCCGCATGTGAGATACGCGCGGCCAGAGAGGCGACACTCGGATCACTCGCAGCCACTATCGCACCACAGCAGCCGATCGGTGATCCATCACTGCTGAGCGACGGCGTAATCGTTCAGCCAGCACCGCGTCGACCCTGGGCACGTCTCATTGCGGTCGCCGTCCTCGCTGCGCTGCTCATCGTTGGTGGCGGCCCAATCATCGGTGCGATCAGCCCTGTTGTGCAGTCGCTAATCGGGAGCGCGGAGAGCGAGACACCTTCGCCGTCCAGCGAGCCTGCAGCCAGCGCAGCCCCAACCGAGAGCCCACTTACAACGGCAACGCCGACAGCCACACCTTCGGCGGCTCCAACTCCAACACCCGCGCCGACGGCCAGCCCATCGCCAACCTCTGGTTCTGGGGCGACGTACGTCGTCCAAGCGGGGGATGGGCTCTATTCGATCGCATGCTCGCTCTCTATCGGGTGCGGCGATTGGAAGGTGCTCGCCGATCTCAACAACATTCCGGGCCCCGACTATGTGATCAAGCCGGGTCAGGTGCTGCAGCTCCCTTGAGGCCGAGGGCGGGAGCCTATGGTAGGCTCGTCGGACGCGATCGCGTGGTTGCCCCACCTGCTTTGCATGCGTGATGTCACCTCGTGAGCGCGAATAAATCTTGAAGGAGCACCAACACACGTGACTGAAAACCAGGAGAACACGTCCCTAAACGAGGCCCCAGCCGGAGGTGGCGAGTCGGTCGTTCGAAAGGCAAAGGCACCAGCCAGGCGTAAGAGCGTCAAGGTGCAGGCCCCCGATGAAGGCGGCGCGGCACAGAGCGCCACGCACGCAAGCAACACCCAAGAGGCGGAGAGGCGAGACGCGTCGGCGCCCGCCGCAGCGTCGGCACCAGCCGCGCGCGTCTGGACTGGCCCGGAGCCAACCACCATGGAGGAGCTGCTCGCGTTCGCGGGCGCGCCGATCAAGAACCTGAAGTCGGGCGACGTGCTCGACGGGACCGTGGTGCGCGTTGACCCCGATGAAGTGCTCGTCGACATCGGCGGAAAGAGCGAAGGGGTGGTCTCAAGCCGCGAACTCCATGGTCGAAACGGCGAAGAGGGTCCAGCCCTGAACGTCGGTGATACCGTGCTCGTCTATGTCATGCAGCCGGAATCAGAAGATGGGCATGTGGTCCTCTCGATCCGACGTGCCGGCCTCGAGCGCAAGTGGCGCACCATGCAGGAGCAGCTCGACGCGGGCACCATCATTGAAGCGACCGTGATCGATCACAACAAGGGCGGACTTATCGTCGATTGTGGCATTCGCGGGTTTGTGCCGATCAGCCAGATCGTGGACTTCCCACGTCGTCCGGCTGGTGATGCACCGCGCGACGCGATCCAGGAGATCGCAGAGAAGCTGCAGCCGTATGTGGGCCGCAAGCTGCGGATGAAGATCCTCGAGGTGAACCGAAAGGGGAACCGCCTGATCCTCTCGGAGAAGGTTGCCCACTACGAGGAGCGACGCGAGAAGCGCGACGAGCTCTTCAGCACCCTCTCCGTTGGTCAGAAGGTGAGCGGGAGCGTTCGCTCCATCGCACCGTTCGGGCTCTTCATCGACCTTGGCGGCATTGACGGCCTCATTCACAAGAGTGAGATCAGCTGGTCAAAGGTTGCGAACCCTGAGGCTGACTACAAGGTGGGCGATCCGATCGATGCCGAAGTGATCGACATCAATACGGAGCGTGGACGAATCAGCCTCTCGATTCGAAAGTTGCAGCCAGATCCATGGCACGCAGCAATCGCAGATATCAAGATCGGCGATTTCGTGGAGGGGACGATCACGAAGCTCGTCAACTTCGGCGCATTCGTACGCGTTCGAGACGGCCTTGAGGGACTCATTCACATCAGCGAGCTCTCGCACAATCGAGTGCTCCACCCGGGCGACGTGGTGAAGGACGAGCAGACGCTCAAGTTGAAGGTGATCAGCCTCGACTCCGAGCGGCACCGACTCGGCCTCAGCCTCAAGCAGGCGGAGGAGACACCGGTGCGTGAAACTCCCGCCGAACAGCCGAAGAAGGAGACGCGACGAGCGCGGCCTGAGCGAGGCTTCTCGATGGAAGGTGCGATTCAAGAGCCAGAGGGGGGTCTCGACCTCACCCTCGCGGCGGCCTTTGCCGGCATTCGCGACAAGATGGCAGAGAGCGGATCTGACGCTGGAGAGGCGCCCGTCGCCGAAGTTCCAGTTGCGGACGTCCCAGCTGTAGATGCCTCGGCTGAGACACCTGCCGCAGCGCTCGCCGAGGGAACTCCAACCGAAGAGAAGTCGAGCGACGAGGCGTAACCTATCTGGTGGTGCGGCGCAGCGCGCCGCACCACGCTCAGTCTCCTCGTGATCGGGCGGTGCTAGACTGCACATCCGTGCTGCAGCGCTGCGGATGGCGTACCGGCACGGAGATCGGAGGAGCGCATGGCCACGGCTGACCGCTTCGATCGCTTTACCGACCGCGCGAGGAAGGTGCTGACGCTCGCCCAAGATGAGGCGCAGCGCTTCAATCATAACTACATCGGAACTGAGCATCTACTCCTCGGCCTCGTCCGCGAAGGCGAAGGCGTGGCAGCCAAAGTGCTTGAGAACCTCAACGTTGAGCTGGCAAAGGTTCGCCAGGCCGTTGAGTTCATCATCGGCCGTGGTGAGCGGCCAGTGCTCGGCGAGATCGGTCTCACCCCTCGCGCCAAGAAGGTGATTGAGCTCGCCATCGACGAAGCGCGCCGACTCGGACACAACTACATCGGCACCGAGCATCTGCTGCTCGGACTGGTTCGCGAAGAGGGCGGGATCGCCTCCGGAGTGCTTGAGTCGCTTGGGGTAAGCCTAGATAAGGTCCGCCATGAGGTTGTGCGCGTCCTCAGCCAGTCATCGGCACCCGCTTCGCCGCAAGCGGAGCGACGCGCCGGCACCTCAAAGACGCCAACGCTCGACGCGCTCGGCATCGATCTCACCGAGGCAGCGCGCGCAGGGCGGCTTGATCCTGTGATTGGTCGCGAACGGGAGATTGAACGAGTCATACAGATCCTCGCCCGCCGAACCAAGAACAATCCGGCACTGATCGGCGAGCCTGGCGTAGGGAAGACCGCAATCGCTGAAGGACTCGCGCAGCGCATTGTCAAGGGCGATGTCCCTGCACCACTCCTGGAGAAGCGTGTTGTGACGCTGGACATGGGTTCGCTCGTTGCGGGAACGAAGTATCGCGGTGAGTTTGAAGAGCGATTGAAGAAGGTCCTTGAAGAGTTGCGTGCATCGCGCGACGCCATTCTCTTTGTCGATGAGCTGCACACGCTTGTTGGTGCGGGAGCGGCGGAGGGGGCGATTGACGCCGCCAACATCCTGAAGCCACCACTCGCGCGCGGCGAGATCCAGTGCATTGGTGCCACGACGTTGGATGAGTACAGGAAGCACGTGGAGAAGGACCCAGCGCTCGAACGACGATTTGCGCAGGTCATCGTTGCAGAGCCATCACACGAGGAGACGATTGAGATCCTCAAGGGCCTACGTCCGCGCTACGAGGCGCACCACAAGGTACGGATCACCGATGAGGCGCTGCGCGCCGCGGTCGATCTCTCCATCCGCTACATCAACGATCGCCAACTCCCAGATAAGGCAATTGACGTCATCGACGAGGCCTCGAGCCGCGTGATGTTGCGCCATGCGTCGCCACCACCCGAGCTTCGCGCCGCGCGCCGAGAGGCGGACGACCTTGAGCGCGATCATCAGGCAGCGGTCGCTGCAGGCACGTTCGACCGTGCGGGTGCTCTGCGTAGCCAACTCGATGGGCTGAAGGGTCGCATTGAAGCGCTTGATCGCGCGTGGCGCGCCAGCTTGACTGGCGTGATCGCTCCGAGCGCGGCAATCTCTGGAGCCACGTCTGCCGAACCATCGTCAGCCGACGCCGCTCCAAGCGTGATCGCGCTCCCAGCTTCGAGCGCTGCGCCCTCTACGACGCAGGCACCAATCATCGATGCTGCGTCACGCGCCGTAGCCCCCGTGGTGACTAGCGCTGCGGAAACGACAGGTGCGCGTGTGGCACCAGGGCCTGCGAACCGCCCAGACGACCGACCAGCGGTGACCGACGAGGAGGTTGCGGCGGTGGTTGCGATGTGGACTGGGATTCCCGTGATGCGACTCGCAGAGGCAGAGACGGAACGACTCCTCCAGATGGAGGTCGCGCTCGGCGGTCGGGTGATCGGCCAAGAGCAGGCGATCGGAACGCTCAGCCGTGCGGTGCGCCGCGCCCGCGCCGGATTGAAGGATCCGAAGCGCCCGATCGGGAGCTTCCTCTTCCTTGGGCCAACAGGCGTCGGCAAGACGGAGCTCGCCAAGGCGCTCGCTGAGTTCATGTTCGGCACCGAGGACGCGCTGATCAAGATTGACATGAGCGAGTTCATGGAGCGTCACAACACGAGCCGACTCGTCGGCGCCCCACCGGGCTACGTCGGCTTTGATGATGGCGGTCAGCTCACAGAGGCGATCCGACGCCGACCGTACGCCGTGGTGCTCCTTGATGAGATCGAGAAGGCGCACAGCGAGGTCTTCAATATCCTCTTGCAGATCTTGGAAGATGGGCAGCTCACGGATGCGAAGGGGCGCCGCGTTGATTTCCGCAACGTGATCTTGATCATGACCTCCAACCTAGGTGCGCGACAGATCCAGACGCCGTCGTCGCTTGGATTCCGTGCGCGCGGAGAGGGTGAGAGCGCTCGTGCAGACGAGGAGTACAGCCTGATCAGCGCAAAGGTCGACGAAGAGTTGAAGAAGGCCTTCCGTCCAGAGTTCTTGAATCGCGTCGATGCGAGCATCGTTTTCCGACTGCTCAGCCAGGAAGAGATGCGTCGAATTGTCGACCTCCTCGTCAAGCGGATCGTCGGCCAGCTGCGCGAACAGGGTCATGAGCTCACCATCACGGACGCCGCAAAGGATCATCTCATCAAGGTTGGCTACGACGTGACCTACGGCGCGCGGCCACTCCGCCGCACCATCCAGTCGCTTGTTGAAGATCCGCTCGCCGAGCGTCTCCTCCTCGGCACCGATCCGTTGAATGCCGCGTATGTGGTGGACCTTGTTGATGGCGAGGTCGCGGTGATGATTCGAGAAGAGGGCGGTGCCGCCTCTGCCGCTCTGCCGGCTGAGCCAGTCGGCGCTGCAGACTGATTCGGGGCGGAGCCCCGATGGCGAAGAGCAAGAGCGTCTGGCTCTGTCAACGCTGCGAATTTGAAGCGCCAGCATTTGAGAACCCCTGCCGCAGCTGCAAGGAGTGGAACTCACTCGTTGAGACCGTCAAAGAACGACCAAGTGCAAGCACGCGAGCACGGGCAACCCGCAGTTCAGGCGGCGGAGGTCCCGCTCGCCCACAGGCGTTAGCGCTCGCTGGTGCCGACCGCGCGCCGCGAATCCCGCTCGGAGTTCCCGAGTTTGATCGCGTCCTCGGTGGCGGCGCTGTACCCGGGTCGCTTCTGCTCCTCGGAGGTGAGCCTGGGATTGGGAAGAGCACGCTCTTGCTGCAGGCTGCCGCGGGGATTGCATCGACGGGTGGCCGGGTTCTCTACGCATCGGGCGAAGAGTCAACCGCGCAGATTGCAGATCGTGCGGCGCGACTCGGCTTAATGGATGGCCCGGCTGCGGATGGCGTGGAGCTCCTTGCGGAGAACGAGGTTGGTGCGATCGGTGAGGCGCTCCTCGTCTCGCATCCGACACTCCTGATCGTGGATTCAATCCAGACCGCAACGCTCGCTGGGCTTGAAGGTCCAGCGGGGAGCGTGGGCCAGGTGCGTGGCGCCGCGGACTGGCTCGCAGGCATTGCACGCGCAACGAACTGCGCCGTCATTCTGGTGGGCCACGTCACCAAAGAGGGGAGCATTGCTGGGCCAAAGACGCTTGAACACCTCGTGGATGCGGTGGTGATGTTGGACGGCGATCGCCACGGCACGCTGCGCACACTGCGTGCGGCGAAAAACCGGTTCGGCTCAACCGATGAACTTGGACTCCTCGAGATGGGAGAGCGCGGCCTCACCAGCATTGAGGATCCGGGTCGCGCCTTCATCGATGAGCGAGAGGCGCGCGCGCCCGGCGCCGTGGTCGCCCCACTCCTTGAGGGGAGTCGACCGATGCTCGTGGAGGTGCAGGCACTCGTCGCAGGCGCTGCGTTCGGTGCACCACGACGCACGGGCCGCGGACTAGACTCGGCGCGACTCGCACTCCTCGCCGCGGTCCTTGGCCGACGAGCGGGGATTGCCGTCGGCGATCGGGACATCTATGCGAACCTGGTCGGCGGCATCGTCCTTGATGAGCCGGCGCTCGACCTGCCGCTCGCACTCGCACTTGCGTCGTCGCAGCGCGATCGACCGATCAGTCGCGAGACGGTGGCAGTCGGCGAGGTTGGGCTTCTTGGAGAGTTGCGTCCCGTCGCGGGACTTGGGCGGAGGCTCCGCGAGGCGGCACGCCACGGGTTCACTCGCGCGATTGTTCCCGCTCCTCGTCGTGGCGTCACGCCCGAGCCGGCACCTGATGGTCTGAAAGTGATCTCCGTGGCGACCCTCCGCGAAGCGATCGGTGAGGCGCTCGATGCTGGTTGATGTGGTGCTTGTTGCGGCAGGCTCCGGCACGCGCATGGGCGGCATCGACAAATCGCTCATCCAGGTGGCAGGCGAGCCGCTCCTCCGCTGGTCGCTTGACGCGTTGGAATCGCACCCGTCTGTTCGTCGCGTCGTGCTCGTCACCGCCGCAGAGCGCGTGCGCGCGTACGGTTCGCTCAGCTGGATCCCCTCCAAGGTGACGCAGATCGTCGCCGGTGGTGACAGTCGATCCGCATCGGTTCTTGCGGGCCTCAAGGCGCTCCGTGAGGGTCCTGGTGATCGCGCGAGCGTGATCGCGGTACATGACGCGGCGCGACCAGGACTCACTCGCGAGATTCTCGACCGACTCTTTGTCGCATGTGGGAGCGACGCGTCAGCGCCGACGCTTCCGTTGAGTGACAGCATCGTGCAAATCCAGGGTGAAGGTGCGGCTCGCGTGCGGGCGGCGTCAATTCCGCGAGAAACAGTCGCCGCGGTCCAGACGCCGCAGTGCTTTGCAGGCCAGCATCTCGATCGCATGATCAGTGAGATCGCTACGCTCCTTGCGAGCGAACGCCTGCCGACCGATGAGACGAGTGTTTTGGAGCGGATCGGTGTGACCGTGCGCCTTGTTGACGGCGATGCGCGCCTGCGCAAGTTGACCGACTCGAACGACCTCCCCGTGATGGAATCGCTCCTCCCTTCAGGCGCACGCAGCGTGGAACGCGGCCTCAGCGCGATCGCGAACGCGCTCGCGGCGCGTGCCAATCTCGCCTCCCTGCGCCTCGGCTTCGGTGACGATGTTCATCCGGTCGGGACCAGTGGAGCGTTACGTCTGGGCGGACTGGACTTCCCTGGGAGCCCAGCCCTGAGCGGTCACTCAGATGGTGACGTGGTGCTTCACGCCACTGCCGACGCACTCCTTGGCGCTGCGAACCTTGGCGATCTGGGGCGACTCTTCCCTGCTTCCGATGCAACTCCGCGCGGAGTGGATAGTGGCGATCTGCTGCGCGAAGTGGTGCAGCGCACGATGGCCGCAGGGCTCACCCCGCACTGGATTGAACTGACGATCACCGCGCGCAGTCCGCGACTCGCCGACCGGCTCCCAGAGATGGGGGAGCGGGTCGCAGCACTCGTCGGCCTCCCGGCCAGCGCCGTGAGCGTGAAGGCCTCCACAGGTAACCTGATCGGCGACGAGGGGGCGGGTCGCGCGGTGCGCTGCACCGCGCTCCTGCTCGCCGAGCATCGGGGTGCATAAGTGACGAACGTGGAGACTGCGCTGCAGCTGCGAGATACCCTCTCCGGTGCCACACGTCCGTTTGTGCCACTCAACCCAGATCAGATCGGCATCTATTCGTGTGGCCCCACCATCTACGGGCCAGCGCACATTGGAAACTTCCGCAGCTTCCTCTTCGCCGACCTTCTCGTCCGCTGGTTGCGCGCGAGTGGACATACGGTGCGCTGGGTGGTCAACCTCACGGATATCGATGACAAGATCATTCGCGCCGCGGCCAACGAGGGGGTAGAGATTCGCGCCCTCACCGATCGCTGGGAGCGCGTCTTCAGGTCCGACATGCAGGAACTGCGCATGACAGAACCAGATGTGATGCCACGCGCCACGGAGCACATCCCTGAGCAGATCGCGATCGTGGAGCGTCTCCTAGAGAAGGGTCACGCATACAAGACGGAGGACGGCTCCATCTTCTTCCGTATCGCCTCATGGCCAAGCTACGGCACACTCGCGCGCCTCGATCCCGAAGCGATGCGGGTTGGAGAGCGGGTGGAGGCGGACGAGTACAGCAAGGATGACGTGCGCGACTTCGTCCTCTGGAAGGCGGCAAAGCCTGGCGAGCCATCGTGGGAGGCCTCAATCGGGGCGGGTCGACCCGGCTGGCACCTGGAGTGCTCGGCGATGAGCATGCGCTATCTCGGTGAAAGCTTTGATCTGCACACGGGAGGAGTCGACCTGATCTTCCCGCATCATGAAGACGAGATTGCGCAATCTGAGGCGGCCACAGGGAAGCGCTTTGTGGAGACGTGGCTACACTGCGCACACCTCCATGTGAGCGGTGACAAGATGTCAAAGTCGCTCGGCAACATTGCGCGCGTCAGCGATCTCCTTTCGGAGGGGGTTGAGCCACGCGCACTGCGACTCGCGCTGATCTCTGCGCACTATCGAACGTCGCTGAACTACACGTCCGATTCACTCCCCGCCGCAGTTGCGGCAATCGAACGCCTCGACGCCTTTGATGCTGCGTTGAGTGCGCGCGCGTCTCGCGCCGCCGATGCGCCCGAAGAATTGAGTCCCGACGTTGCAGAGCTTGCGACGAGCACACGGACACGATTTGCTGCGGCAATGAACGACGACCTTGCTCTTCCTGAAGCGCTCGCCGCGCTCTTTGATTTTATTCGTGAAGGGAACCGGCACCTTGATGCGGCGTGCAGCGCAGCTAGTGCGGTCGCACTTCGCGAGACGTTGCAGTCGCTGGATAAGACGCTCGCCCTCCTCCCCGCAGCCGTCACGCTTCCTGCTGGCGCTGAGGATTTGCTCGCCGCTCGCGTGGCGGCACGAGCCGCGCGTGATTTCGCCGCGTCGGATCGACTGCGCGACGAACTGGCCGCCCTCGGCGTGCTGGTGGAAGATTCGCGCGATGGTCAGCGCTGGCGTATCTCAGGTTCCAACTGATGGACGAAGAGCGTCGCCCTCCGCGACCAGCTCCACGCCCTGGCCAACGTCCCGCACCACGATTCGGTGTGCGTCCACCGGCGCGTGGCTGGACGCCACGTTCCGACGCTCCACGACACTGGGCCTCGAAGCGCACGATCCCTATGCAGGCGCTCGCGCTCGTCGGTCCCGATCAGGAGTTGATCGCGGGGCGGCACCCGGTGGAGGAGGCGTTCACGGCTCGCCGTGAGGCGATCAAACTTCTCGTCGTTCCGCAGCGTCGCGCAGCATTGCAACAGGTTGTTCTCCATGCGACCACGTTGCGCATCCCAATCGTTGAAGTTGAAGGGGCGCTGATCGGACAGCTCGCAGGGTTCGACGGACACCAGGGGATCGCGCTGGTGGTTCGACGCCGCCCTGAGGTTGCCCCAGAAGAGATCCTGGCGCGAGCGGTGAGCCGCGGAGAGCCCCCCTTCATCTTGGCCCTTGATGGAGTGGAGGATCCACAGAACTTTGGGAGCCTGATCCGAAGCGCCGAGGCGGTTGGGGTTCACGGCATCCTCATGGCAACTCGTGGCTCGGCCCCCCTATCGCCGGCTGCGATCAAGGCGAGCGCTGGCGCCGTGGAGCACCTCCTTGTCTCTCGTGTGGAGAACCTCGCTGACGAGCTCACCGCACTTCGCCTTCGAGGGATTCGCGCGGTAGGCGCGGAGGCGGAGGCCGCCCAGGACCACCGCAGCGCCGATCTCCGAGGGCCAATCTGCCTTGTGATCGGGAGTGAGGGGAGAGGGCTCTCCCCGGCGATTCGTCGCAGGATCGACCTCTACGTTCGCATCCCCATGGTCGGGAGGGTGGCGAGCCTGAACGCCTCCGTCGCCGGCTCGATCCTCCTCTTTGAGGTGCTCGGTCAACGCCCCGCCGCGGCACAAGCCGTGCCACCGACTTCGGTTCCCACACCGCTGCCCGCTGGCGACGAAGAGGCCAGCTCGTAGTACTTGCCCAGCTCCATCATGCGGTGGCTGAGCACGTCGTGGGTTGACCCGAGTGGGTGGGGGGTCTATGCTGACGATTCACCGACGGACCGCAAGGTATCCCGACGTGGGCGCCGACATAGCTCAATTGGTAGAGCAGCGGTTTTGTAAACCGCAGGTTCCGGGTTCGAGTCCCGTTGTCGGCTCCAGCAATGGGTAGGTTGAGCAGGTGGTGAGCTCCGCTGACTGTAGATCAGCCGTCTTTGACTGTGGGGGTTCGATTCCCTTCCTGCCCACCACACACTTGGAGATAACGAAAGCAGAGCAAAGAGACGAACGGACGCAACGGACTGGC
>JBJTVF010000011.1:0-18455 GCA_046081085.1 Candidatus Limnocylindrus sp. | reverse complement strand
GATGCGCAACAGCGCGCCGCCGTCCGCAGACGCGAGGAGCTTCACCGCGTTCGAACGGATGTCTTGATAGGCAGGGGGCGACCACTTTTTCGCGCGCGGAAGGTTCACCCAGAGTTGAAACCCGTGGAAGAGACCGCCGCTCATCACCAGCGACTCAGGAGGCGTCTCGATGTGCAGGATGCCGCCACCTGCGGTCATCCACTGCGTGTCGCCATTGGTGATGCGACCGCCACCGCCGTTGCTATCGCGGTGATCGAAGATGCCGTCGATGATGTACGTCACGGTCTCAAAACCGCGATGTGGATGCCACGGTGTCCCCTTCGGTTCGCCGGGTGCGTATTCCACCTCGCCGAGCTGATCGAGCATGATGAACGGGTCGATCACATTCAGTGGCGCGCCCAAGAAGGCCCGACGAACGGGGAAGCCCTCCCCCTCGAAGCCGCTCGGCGCCGTGGTAAGCGAGACCACAGGTCGCGGCTTCTCCGCGAGCAGGTCGGCGACAGTCGCTCGGGGGAGGAGCGTGATGTCGGGAACGGTGATCGCTGGCATATCCCAACTATACAGGATTGGTTGCAGTGCGAACTAGTATGCTGCAGCGATGATTCGACTCCTTGCCCGCCTCCGCCTCGCCGCGGATGATCCGTTTCGCGACGCCGATGTGCGGCTACTCTTTGGCGCACAGGCGATCAGCATCCTGGGATCCCAAGTTTCGAATATCGCCTTTCCGTTGATTGCGGTTGACGTGATCCAAGCCAGCAACGGGTCGATCGTGCTGCTCGAGGCGGCATTCTTGATGCCGTTCGTCCTGTTGAGTCTCCCCGTCGGCGCGCTGCTCGATCGCCGCGCCCGCCGGCCCGTGATGGTCTTGATGGATCTTCTGCGCACCGCCGCGCTGTTGATCGTGCCGCTGAGCTTCGTGATGGATGCGCTCTCCATGCCCGTGCTCTACGTCGTGCTCTTTATCATTGGCGCAGGGACGCTCATCCACGACGTGGCGAACCAGTCGTATCTGCCGGAGCTGCTCCGTGGACCTCGACTTGCCGAGGCGAACAGTCGCATCATGGTGATCGACTCTGGGGCGAGCGTTGCAGGTCCACCTATAGCGGGCGTGATCATCGGGAGGTTCGGTGGTCCGTTCGCGATCTTCCTCGACTCATTCAGCTACCTGATCAGCGCGCTGATGTTGCGCAAGATCAAGCATATTGAGGTGCCCCCTGTGGTGAGCGAAGGGGCAGTCCCATCGCGAATGCGAGATGAAATCCGACAAGGTCTGCACTGGGTATTGACGCATCCGCATCTACGCGGCAATGCGCTTGCCGCACTTCTCTTCAACTTCTTCGAAGCGATCGCGAACGGCGCGGTGCTCATTGCCTACGGTCGCCGCGAGCTGCTCCTCCCTGCCGAGTTGCTCGGTTTAATCCTCGGCGCGGGGGTGCTCGGTCTGTTGATCGGTTCGCTCTCTGCACGCTCGATCGCCGAGAGGATCGGCGTTGGACGGTCCATAATCCTTGGTGGCTTCTTGCTCCCATCCATGCCGCTCGGGTTTGCGTTGCTCGATGTCTCCATGGGCGTTGCCGTCCTTGCCCTCCTCTCCGTGCTCTTCCAAGTCGTCGCCTTCTTCGGTGCCGCGCTCTTCCATACGAATCAGGTCACGTATCGGCAACTGGTCACACCAAAGGCACTGCTCGGGCGCATGAATGCCTCAATGAAGTGGGTGATGTTGATCGGCATGCCGCTCGGCGCCGTGGTGGGCTCCATCATCGCCGAGGGTTTTGGACTTCAAGCCGCGTTGTACGCCAGCGCGATCGGGATTATCGTCGGGCCGATCCCACTCCTCTTCTCAGGGATCGCCTCCGTACAGAGACAACCGGAGCACACCGAGTCGTAAACCGAATCGCAACGTGGTCGTTGAGTATCAGGCTCCGCGGGATGCTTTGATCAATCGTGAAAACGCTCGTCCCGACTCTTTGATCGTGCGCTTCTGCGTGGCGTAGTCCACATAGGCATACCCGAAGCGCTTCGCATAGCCGTAGGCCCATTCATAGTTGTCGATCAGCGACCACCCGAAGTAGCCTCGCAGGTCGACGCCTGCCTCGATCGCCTCGGCGGCGGCGCTGAGGTGCTCCATCAGATACTTCTCGCGCTCAGGGTCGTAGATGCGTCCGTCGGAGGCGACTCTGTCTGGCCACGCGGACCCGTTCTCGGTGATGTAGATCTTCGGCGTCTTCCAATGTGTCTTTAACTTGATCAGGAAGTCACGCATGACCGACGCGTCGATGCCCCAGCCCATATCCGTCTTCGGACCGTCGATGTGGCCCCAGTGCGTGCGTGCACCGTCGCCGTTCGGGTCGTCCGCGATCTTCGCTGGAAAGTAGTAGTTGAGCCCGTGCCAGTCGAGCGGTTCGGAGATGATCTTCATATCGTCAGGCTGGATCGGCATCTTCACGCCGGAGAAATCGATCACCTCCTGTGGATAGCTCCCGAGATAGACCGGGTCGTGGAACCAGTAGCTGTCGGTGAGATCTGCACGCCGAGCGGCGTCGCGATCTTCGGGAGAATCGCTTGCGGGGAGCGCGGGACCGACGTTCATCACGATTCCCATCTCAAGGTTTGGCCGTGTGGCGCGGGCGGCACGCACCGCCAACCCGTGGCCGAGGAGCAGGTGGTGTGAGGCGGAGAAGGCAGCCTGCACATCTTCGATCCCAGGCGCCATGTCGCCGCTGAGGTGGCCGAGCCACGCGGAGCAGAGTGGTTCGTTGAGCGTCGACCATCGCGATACTCGATCACCGAGTGCATTGACCACGACGCTCGCGTAATCGGCGAACGCCTGTGCTGTATCGCGCGACGGCCAACCGCCGCGATCTTGCTGTGCCTGTGGCAGATCCCAGTGATAGAGCGTGGGGAACGGTTCAATCCCCGCTTCGAGCAGCGCGTCGACGAACTGCTCGTACCAGGCGAGCCCCTTTGGGTTCACTGCGCCGGTGCCGTTTGGCATGATGCGCGGCCATGCGATGGAGAAGCGATAGGCCGTTGCACCAAGCTCCTGGAGAAGTGCGATGTCCTCTCGCCAACGATGATACGAATCGCAGGCTGGCTCGCCACTCTCGCCGTTGTGGGTCTTCCCTGGGATCGTTGCGAAGCGATCCCAAATCGATTCACCGCGACCGTCCTCTTTGGTAGCCCCTTCGATCTGATAGGCGGCGGTTCCGAATCCCCACGTGAAGCTCTTCGGGAATCGCCGCGCGAGCGCCGCCTGATCGATCATTGTTAGCTCCTCCGTCTTAACTGTCGGGTCGGCACATGCCCCCCTGTCGTGAATAGGGTATCCACTGGCCAACCGCCTCCATCAGCTGTTTCATCAGGTGCGCCAGTCTCGTCTGCCGCCGCGCCGCCGGCGATCGGCGACTAGCCTCACGTGTATGACGCGCGATCCAGCACACCTCATGATTCCGTCGTTGCTCCCGTCACCCAGCCTCGATGGCGTTCGACGAGTCTTGGTCATCCAGCCGCACTACGATGACGCCGACATCGCGGCGGGAGGGACGCTTGCCTCCCTCGCGGATGCGGGGGCGGCCATCCGCTACTGCACGGTGCTGGATGACCTTGTTGGCGTCATTGACGAGACGCTCATTGACGAAGCTGCCGCTGCATCGCTGCTTCGCGATCAGCGTGCCGCAGCCGCGATCATCGGAGTGAACGAATTGACCCACCTCGGATTTCCGGACGCGGGGAACTGGAGTCGCTTCGATGTGCGCCCTCTCCTCTTCCGCGAGATCCGTGAGTTTCGACCGGACGTGATCTTCACGGCGGATCCGTGGCTCAGCGTCGAAGCGCATCGCGACCACTGGGAGGTCGGCTCCGTTGCGGCAGAGGCGGCGATCCTCTTCGGTATTCCGAAACTGCCGTCGAGCAACGTGAGCGTGGACGCGGCTTGGCGGGCTGCGCCGCCATTCGACCTTCGTGCCGTCGTCTTCTTCTATACCGATGAGCCGAACACCTTCGCTCCGATTGATGGAACGTGGGCTCGGAAGTCAGCTGCCGTTTCCGAATATCGCGCTCAGTTTTCTGTGGAAGAGCTGCCGCAACTGGTCGCCACACTTGACGAGAAGGCGGCCCAGGTTGCACGAGTGGGGGTGGAGGCGGGACGCCTCCCTACAGGAACAACGCGCGCCGAGGCGCTCAAGGTGATCGATCCGAGAGCCCTTCACGGCGCCCGCTGACGCGCCCTGCCGACTTCAGGGGTCGGGCGTACAATCTTTCCAATGCGAAAACCTGCTGCACTGATCGCCCTTCTCGCCGTGGCCCTCGTGCTCGGCGGATGTCAGGCCGCCTTCCCGCCCTCGGCCGTGACCGAAGAGGGCCTCCTGATCGAAAACCTCTACGTGCTCGTCTTCGCAATGGCCGCGGTCGTCTTCGTCCTGGTAGAAGGCCTGATCATCTGGTCGGTCATCCGATACCGCCGCAAGCCAACGGACACGAACCTTCCGGCGCAGACACACGGCAACCTCGTCCTTGAGGTGATTTGGACGGTGATCCCGTTCGTTGCGGTTGTTGGCCTCTTCTTCGCGTCATCACAGGTGCTCGGCGTTGTTGACGCCCGTAAGCCAGAAGAGGTTTCCGTGAAGGTGGAAGTTGTTGGCTACCAGTGGCAGTGGAAGTTCGGCTACCCGGCGGAGGGGATTGAGATCTATGGCACCGCGCAGAACCATCCGGAGCTTGTTGTCCCAATTGATGAGCGCATCGAGGTCACGCTCGTGGCGCAAGATGTGAACCACGGCTTCTACATCCCTGAGTTTCTCTTCCAGCGCGACTTGGTCCCTGGGAAGGTGAACCACTTTGAATTCACACCGAACAAGCTCGGCACATTTACTGGTCAGTGCTCTGCATTCTGTGGCCTCTTGCATCACGCGATGGGCTTCACGGTGCGCGTGGTAACGCGTGAAGAGTACGACGCCTGGCTCGTTGAGATGACCCCAGAGCCTGCACCGAGCGAATCACCGGTTGCGGTCGAGGCAGACCTTACGGCCGAGGTGAAGGAGTGGTCGGTCAGCCTGAGCGGAGCGTCAACCGCCGCTGGCGAAGTCACCTTCGGCCTGACGAATGCTGGAAACATCCCGCACGAGTTCATCGTGGTCCGCTCGGAGCTCAGTGGCGAGGAGCTGCTCGACCAAGTTGACGCCGCCACGGGTCGCCTCGACGAGGCCGCGCTCGATGTGATCGGCGAGCAGCCCGAATTCTCGCCCGGCGAGACAAAGACGCTGACCCTCAGCCTTGAGCCAGGGAGATACGTGGTGCTCTGCAACATTGCAGGCCACTTCAGTTCTGGGATGTACGCCGATCTTGAAATCACGGCAAACTAAGAGCTAAGAGAAGGAGGTCGTCATGGCTACCACCACAGCGCAGGCGGCGGGGCTGCAAGGGTCGCGACTCTATGACTACCTGACCACCACCGATCACAAGAAGATCGGCATCCTCTACACCATCAGCTCGTTCATCTTCTTGGCCATCGGCGGGCTGCTCGCACTCGGCGTTCGCACCGAGTTGGCACAGCCAGGACTGCAGTACATGGACGAATCGGTCTACAACCAGCTCTTCACCATGCATGCGTCGGTGATGATCTTCTGGGTGATCATCCCGTTCCTTGCGGGACTTGGAAACTACATCGTGCCGCTGCAGATTGGCGCAGCGGACATGGCATTCCCCCGCATCAATGCGCTCAGCTTCTGGATGATCCCGTTCTCCGGGTTGATCGCCGCGTCCGGCTTCTTCCTCGGCGGCGCCGCCGACGCCGGCTGGACCGCGTATCCACCGCTGAGCAGCATCACCTACAGCCCAGGGCCTGGCATGAACCTCTGGATCATGGCGGTCATCTTGGTTGGGACCAGTTCGATTCTCGGCGCGGTGAACTTCTTGGTCACCATCTTCCGCATGCGCGCGCCTGGGATGACGCTCTTCCGCATGCCGATCATGGTCTGGACGATCATCGTCACAAGCGTGCTCGTCCTCATGGGGACCCCAGTGCTCACCAGCGCGCTGATCATGCTCTTCTTCGACCGCAACTTTGGCGGCAGCTTCTTCGATCCGACAACTGGCGGCTCGGCAATCCTGTGGCAGAACATCTTCTGGTTCTACAGCCACCCTGCGGTGTACATCATGGTGCTCCCCGGCATGGGTGTGATCTCAGAGGTCATCCCAGTGTTCAGCCGCAAGCCGCTCTTCGGCTACAAGGCGTTCGTCTTCGCCACTGCGGGGATCGGCGCGCTCGGTTTCTCCGTGTGGGCACATCACATGTTCACCACGGGAAGCGTCTTTCTCCCCTTCTTCTCCGTGATGACATTCCTCATTGCCGTACCAACCGGTGTGAAGATGTTCAACTGGATCGCCACCATGTGGCGCGGCCAGATCGCGTTCAAGACGCCGATGCTCTTCGCGCTCGGCTTCCTCTCTATGTTCCTGATCGGAGGAATCAACGGGGTCTTCAGCGCATCTGTTCCGGTGGACTACGCGGTACACGCGACGTACTGGATCGTTGCGCACATACACTATGTGCTCTTCGGCGGCTCATTCCTGGCGATCATGGCGGGCCTCTACTACTGGTTCCCGAAGATGACCGGGAAGATGTTGGACGAAGGTCTTGGCAAGTTGCACTTTGCGATCGCGATGATCGGCCTGAACTTGACCTTCCTCCCCATGCACACCCTCGGTTTGATGGGGATGCCGCGCCGCATCGCCGACTACTCGCCAACGGCCGGCTGGAACGACCTGAATCTCGCGGCAACGGTCGGTGGATTCCTCGTTGGCATCAGCACGCTGCCGCTCCTCTGGAACATCTACATCACGCTCCGGAACGGCAAGGACGCAGGTCCTGACCCATGGGAAGGGAACACGCTGGAGTGGGCGACCTCGTCGCCGCCGCCGGCGTGGAACTTCGATCGACTCCCTGCAATCACCTCCGAGCGTCCGCTCTTCGACGCGCGACACGGACGGTCGGGAGGCAAACACGCATGAGTCTCGCCACCGCTGAGCACGGCGCGGTTGACGCAGTTGGCGGACATGGCTCGTCCGCGCACGGCGCAGCGGGTCACGGAAAGAAGGGCCTCGGCAATCCCGTCCTCGGGATGCTCCTCTTCATCGTGTCGGAGATCATGTTCTTCGGCGGCCTCTTCGCTGCGTACTTCAGCCTTCGTGTGTCGGCTGGAACGTGGCCACCTGAGGGGAACGAGGCGTTTCTTATCAAAGAGCACGTGCTCTTTCCGTCGATCCTCACGCTCTTTCTGGTGATCAGCT
This sequence comes from Candidatus Limnocylindrus sp., assembly GCA_046081085.1. Lineage (GTDB taxonomy): Bacteria > Chloroflexota > Limnocylindria > Limnocylindrales > Limnocylindraceae > Limnocylindrus. The sequence goes on along the minus strand of JBJTVF010000011.1, from coordinate 11,168 downwards.
CGCTCACCTGCCAGATCGCGGTCTGGCGCATCCGTCGCGGAGATCGCGTCGGGATGAATCGCGCGCTGGTGTTGACGGTGGTCCTCGGCGTGGTCTTCTTGATTGGCCAGATGTACGAGTACACCCAGCTCGGATACGGTGTCGCCGACGGCACGTTCGGCGGAACCTTCTACATCCTCACCGGATTCCACGGTGCACACGTCCTCGGCGGTGTGCTGATGCTCGGTGTCTGCCTCTACCGCGGAAGCCTCGGTCAGTTCTCAGCAAGGCACCACGACATGGTCGAAGCGAGCTCTCTCTACTGGCACTTCGTTGACGTGGTGTGGATCTTGCTCTTCGCGCTTCTCTACTTCGTTTGACCCCTCGTGACGGAACGCCGTCGCTGGCTCGATGAACAGTATTCTCCGAGTCGATCCGCTCGAGATCCTCACGGCGCGACGGCGCGATGGCGAGCGGGAACAACTGACGCGCGGGCGCAACACTCGGGTGAGCAACATCGCGTAATTCGCTACGGTCCCCGACCACGAAACGAGATCGAGCTCTTCCTCCCGCGCGTCGCGACACCCGTTCCCACGCTCCTCTTTCTCCACGGCGGTTGGTGGCAAGAGGGATCCATCGATGTGGCGGGATTCGCTGCAAGAGCCTTCACAGAAGCTGGTTTCGGATGGGGGTCGATTGGGTACACGCTTGCCCCCGAGGCCACGCTGCATGACATCGTCAGTGAGGTCGACCTCGCACTCGCCGCACTCGTTGGTGCAGCGGACGACCGGATCGATCCCTCACGGATGATCCTCTCTGGACATTCAGCGGGCGCGCACCTTGCTGCCGCGCACGCTGTTCGAGTTGGTGATGGTCTCGCTCGCACGCAGGTGAGCGGCCTGCTGCTCGTGAGCGGTGCATACGACCTGCCCCCGGTGCAGGAGAGTTATGTCAACGACCTTGTCAGAATGTCATTCGAAGAGGCGGTGGCGCTCTCCCCGCTACGCCACGGACGACCGAGAGGGCTTCCAGTTGTCATCGGCGTTGGCAGTGATGAGACCGACGAGTTCATCAGGAATGCTCGTGAGTTGTACGAAGCCTGGTCTGTCGGGAGCGCATCAACAGAGCTGATCGAGGTAGAGAAGCGAGATCACTTTGACATCCTCGACGAACTCACAGTCCCTGAGGGAGTGCTGGCACAGAACGCCTTCACCTTGCTGCGCGCTGGACGATCGTGAGAGCATAGGCCGATGGGCGAATCGGAATCCCTCTCCCTTCCGAGCGCGGAAGTGCTTGATCGCGATGATCCGATCGCGCACATTCGCCAGGAGTTCGAGATCCCCAACGGCGTGATCTATCTCGACGGGAACTCACTCGGAGCCCTGCCACGATCAGTGGCCCAACGCGTTCACCGCGTCATCGAAGATGAGTGGGGCCGCGGGCTGATTCGAAGCTGGAACTCGACCGACTGGTACGAGCTTCCATCTCGCGTTGGTGATCGAATCGCACCGCTGATCGGTGCACGACCAGGTGAGGTGGTCGTGGGCGACTCCACGTCAATCTCTCTCTTCCGTGTGGTGGCGGCCGCACTGACCTTGAGGCCGGGTCGCACCGTGATCGTCACCGAGCGGAGCAACTTCCCTACCGATCTCTACATCCTCGAAGGGATCAAGCGGATGCAGCCAGAGATCGAGATTCGACAAGCCGCCGAAGGTGAAGATCCCACTCACCTATTGGACGAGCAAACTGCGCTCTTGGTGCTTACGCATGTGGATTACCGAACCGGGCACATTCGAGACATGGAGGCGCTCACACAGGCGGCACACCGGGTGGGAGCACTCGCGATATGGGACCTCTCGCACTCCACAGGGATCGTACCGGTCAGTCTGAACGACAGCGGAGCAGACTTTGCGGTCGGCTGCGGGTACAAATACCTGAACGGCGGTCCAGGCGCACCATCACATACCTGGGTTGCGCCGAGTCATGCAGACCGTGTTGAGCAACCGTTGGCCGGATGGCTTGGACACCGAGATCCATTCGCCTTCACCCCCGAGTATGTTCCGGCGCCCGGGATCAGGCGGTTCATCACTGGGACCCAGCAGGTGCTGAGCCTCTCTGCGCTGGACGAAGCGATGAAGGTCTGGGAACACGTTGAGATCGCGCATGTGCGAGCCAAGTCGATTGCGCAGACGAGCCGATTCATCGCAATGGTCGAGGCGCAGTGCGCAGGACTTGGAGTAACGCTGGTGTCGCCACGCGACCCTGATGTTCGCGGCGGTCACGTGTCCTTTGCGCATGAACACGGCTATGCCGTGATGCAGGCACTGATCGAACGTGGCGTCATCGGAGACTTCCGTGCACCGAACCTGTTGAGATTCGGCTTCTCCCCGCTCTACCTGCGTTTCGAGGAGATCGATCAGGCCGCCGCGGCGCTCGTCGATGTCCTACGCACCCGAAGCTGGGATGCACCGCGGTTCACCGAACGACGTCGCGTTACCTGACCCACAGGGAGATCAGGCGGGGATCAGGGCAGCCTCGCGAACGAGTGTCGAGATCGCTTCGTCAAACGCGGCCGTGTGTCGGTCGGCTGCGTCCGTGGGCGTGGCGGGTGAGAAGAGCGCCATGTTGTGGAACGGCGTCATGATGATGCCGCGATTGAGCGCGTGCAGGTGCAGATAGCGCTCCATCTCGTGATGCACCGCACCAGCGGCCTCAGCACCGTTGCGTGGCGCAACTGGCGTGAAGTGATACTCAGTACGCGCGCCGAGGCGCGTGACACTCCATGCGACGTTGTGGTGTGTGAGCACGTCCACCACGCCGTCCGCCCAGCGGTTCGCAGTGGTGATCATCTGTGGGAAGGCGTCATCAGTGAGCACTTCTCGGAGAGTGGTGCGAATTGCGACGGCGGAGAGGACGCTTCCAGAGACTGTGCCGCCGATGCCGCCTGTGTCAATCTCGTCGCGCTTGAGCTCCGCCGCGATCTGCTCCGCGAGTTCTCGCCGCATCCCGTAGGCGGCGCCAGGGAGGCCGCCGGCGATCGCCTTCCCGATCACCAGAAGGTCTGGCTGTAGGGACCAGGCGGCAGTCGCCCCACCCGGACCTAGCGAAATGGTGTGCGTCTCATCAGCGATGAGGAGTGCGCCGTATCTCGTGGCCAAGGCTCTCAGTGCGGCGTGGTAGTCAGGATCTGGGAGCACGATGCCGATGTTGGTCAGCGCAGGCTCAATCAGGATGGCCGCAACATCACCTGCGGCGAGCGCCGCCTCAGTCGCGACCAGATCGTTGATCTCTACGACGCGCGTCGTGATTGACGGGTCCACCTGTGGTCCAGTGTTTCCTGGACGAGCCTGCGCTGCCCCAGCGTTGCCACCGGGTGCTGCGATGGCGAACGTTTCGTCAACGGTGCCGTGGTAGCACCAGTTATGCACCAAGATCTTCGGCCTCCGCGTGATCGCGCGTGCAATTCTCAATACGAATCGGTTTGCATCTGTTGCCGTGAGACAGAGCTGCCAGAGCGGGAGGCCGAATCGGCGCGTTAACTCCTCAGCGGCGTCGATCGCGGCCTCTGAAGGGAGCATGGTCGTGGCACCGTGCTCCAACTGCGCGGCGATCGCGCGCGTGAGTGGTGCCGGCGCGTGGCCGGCCATGGCGGCGGTGTCACCGAGGGCAAGGTCGAGGTACTGGTGCCCGTCCACGTCCGTGATCGTCGCCCCGCTCGCAGTTGCTGCATACGGTGGGACGGGTGAGGCCCATCGCTGCATCCAGCTCATGGGGACTCCGCCGACGAGGCTATCGTTCGCTCGGGCAGCGAGGAGTGTCGCGCGAGGATGTGCGCGCGCGAATCGATCCGACTCTTCGGCGTAGAGTCGGTGCAGGCGTTCGTCAACAATGCGCGGCGCGTGACCCATTGGCACTACATTTGGCTGCGGATTGCCCAGAGATCAGGAAAGACGGGGCGGTGCAGGCTCGCTGCAAGATATTCGACCCCAGTAGATCCGCCGGTGCCAGACTTCCGACCAATCGTTCGCTCCACCATTTTCACGTGACGGTACCGCCACTCTTGGAGGCCTTCATCAATGTCCACGAGCAACTCCAACATTGATGCCGCCTCGCCTCCCTGGCGATAGAGCGTCAGCAAGAGTGATTGAAGTTCATCGTCACCAGTGTATGGATCGGCGTAGTTTCTCTTCAGGAGATGAGCTGGCACATCGTGACCACTGGACGCGAGCCAGCCGATCACTGCATCCCAGATGCTCGGCTGCTGTGCAACCGCTTGGACACGAGCTCGTGCGTCGGCTTCTGGAAGGAGATCCGCGAGTCGTGGGTTGCGCACCCCAAGGAGCGCCTCCAACTCGCGGAATTGTGCGGACTCAAATCCACTTGAGGTGGCAAGTCGACTGCGGAATGAGGCGAACTCAAGTGGCGTCAGCGTCTCAAGGATGTCAACCTGAGCAACGGCGATTTTGAGGATGTGACGCACGCGGCTGATTCGGTGTGTGGCTCGCCAGGCATCCGCCGCGCCGAGTGCGCGTGCCGCTCCGCGCAGCTCGTGCAGTATCTCTTTGAACCAGAGCTCATACGTTTGGTGAATGATGATGAAGAGCATCTCGTCGTGCTCTTCTGACCGAGGCGTCTGCAAGCGGAGCAGTTCGTCGAGGCGGAGGTAACCCGCGTAGGTTAGGCCCTTGTTGGTTTCCTTCTCAGCGTCACTCATCCCCTTGATGCTACGCCTCTCGAGAAAAGCGTGAGGCTCCGTCCCACCCGGCGGTGGAACGGAGCCCCTCGCGTGCGTGTGCGTGCAGCGCGATCGCTCGCGCGGCCGCCTCGATCAGTTCGCTGGCATGAAGACGCCGGTCCACACCTGCCAGGCGAGGAGCGTCTTCGCGACGAGGGAGAGGATCATGTAGCTCCGCTCTCCGTGGAGATAGTCCGCCCATCGTCCAACCTTCAAGCGCTGCAACACCATGTTGACGGCGAAGATGTTGAAGCTGATGAATAGACTGACGTAGATCGTGATCAACACTGGCTTGAAGTCTTCGAGGCTTCCACCGTTTGGCGCGGTCCCCGTTGGCCAGTTTGCCAACGAGAGTCCAACCGTGGTGAACATTGCGATCCACGGTGCGATCCCTGCGATGCAGCCGAAGATGTAGTGGCTCCACTGGACGTTCTTGCGTCCGATGTTCGCCTCTTCCATGGACCAGCCGAAGAGGTTCATGGATGCGTTGCAGACCGCGATCGCCACGAGCGCACCCGCGTCCGTGATGAAGCTCAACGACGCAATTCCGATGATCATCAGCGTGGAGCTGAGAGCGTACTCAGCCCAGCGCATTGGATTGAACTGGCGCGAGAGCCAACCCTCGTAGCGCTCGCGGAGCGGGTACGCCACCAGGAAGTGGGCGAGTGCGGAGAGCCCGAAGAAGGCCGCAACGAGATACGCGAGCGGGAAGCTGAGAAGTAGTTCCTTCCCCTCCGTGAATCCTGCGAATTGACCGTTCACGATGCTCGAGACCGGATAGGTCCCCTCAAAGCGAACCAGCGCATCTGTTGGGCTGATCGCCACAATCACCGCCGCCTGAATGCCGTGCAGGATGACAAGGATGCGGTTCCAGTTGAAGAGCTGCTTTGCGCGTGCTGGGGCGATCTTGGTGAACGTTGTCGCCACCATCGACCCGGCTGCGCGCTGCGATGATGCGGCGCGCCTTCTAGTTGCTACTGCCACGAGTACCTCCACTATCTGTCTATGCAGTCCGTAAACGAACCGCCCAGCGACTAGAGTAGCCGACTCGGGATCCGCGAGGCGTGTTAGCCGACGACGAGCCGTGTGGCCGCGATGACCATGACTGCAGCAAGGATTCGTCGGAGTGTGATGAGGCTCACTCTCCGTGCGCCGAGTTCGCTTCCAATCAATCCCCCAACGGCTGCCGCAGCAAGCGCGAGCGGCAGGGTGGCGGGAAGGAGGTCGAGTGATGCGGGCCGTGCGGCCAGGCCGGCGATCGAATTCGCCAAGATGAAACCTGCGGAGAGTCCCGCCGCGGCGCGGGTGCTCGCCCAACGACGCGCGATCACCAGCGGCGTGAGGAAGACGCCACCACCAGTCCCCGTTGCTCCGGCCAAGAGCCCTATGACGACACCAACGAGCGCGGCAACGAAGCGCCGTGGTGGGAGAGCCGTTCGCTCAGATGACGCATCGCTGCGCGCGCGAACCGCTATTCGGAGGGCGGCGGCGATCAGCACCGTCGCGAGGAGGGGTCGATAGATCGTGTCCGGAATCTCCAGGCTCCCCGCAAGGTACGCGGCAGGGATTGAGCCGATCACGAAGTACGGAAGCGTACGCCATGGGAGCTGCTCGGCCTGGGCGAACCGGACGACTGCGATGGAGGCAACCGCCAAGTTCAAGACGAGTGCGGTTGGGCGCATCACCTCAGGGGCGAGCCCCGCGAGCGCCATCAGGGCGAGGTAGCCAGTGGCCCCGGCGTGCCCCACCGAGGAGTAAAGGAGGGCCACGGCGAAGAAGGCGAGCGGGAGGAACTCGTCGATAAGGGGCGAATCCACGCACGAATCATAGGGGGGCGCACCTGCGCGGTCAGTTCCCCTCGTACTGGACTATCCTCGCGCGTAATGCGGACATCCCGCAGGGGGAGGCGGCGCTGGCCGCCTTCACTGGAGAAAACCAAGGAGTAGCAATGAAGAACCTACGGATCGGCGCGATCGGCGCCGCACTCCTGATGGTCGCTGCGGCATGCGGAGGCTCATCGAGCTCCAGCGCCGACACCATCGCCTTCGCGCCGAAGGCATATCCAGAAGCGGGCCCGGCGGATTGCAACGCAGAGGGCTACTACGGCTTCAAGAGCATCACCTCGACTGACGCCTCAACGGTCGTCTTCGAGCTCTGCGCCCCTGACGTGGCGTTCATCCAGAAGTTGGCGCTGACCAACTTTGTGATCAACGACTCCGGTTACCTGTCGACGGCAACTGCCGACGGCAGCATCGTTGAGAAGCCAAACGGTACCGGCCCATACAAATTCAAGGCGTGGGAGCGCGGGACGCAGATCGTCCTTGAGCGCAACGCAGATTACTGGGGTCAGCTCGCGACTTCGGGCACCGCTGTTTTCCAGTGGCAGTCGGAAGCCGCAGCACGACTCATCGCCTTGAAGGCAGGCACGGCTGACGGAATCGACAACCTTGCCCCAACGGATATTGCAGCCTCTGAGGCGGATCCAGCACTGCAGGTCATCCCACGACCTGCACTGAACATCATGTACGTAGGCATGAACTCGTCGATCCCTGGCGATCCTTTTGAGAAGCTCGAGGTTCGAAAGGCCGTGGCCCTTGCGTTGGATCGCCAGCGCATCGTGGACACGTTCTATCCAGGCGGCTCTGAGGTGGCAAGCCACTTTACGCCATGCACAATTGCGCACGGGTGCGCGGGTGAGGCCTGGTACGAGCCGAACCTTGCTGAAGCCAAGGCGCTGATGGCAGCGGCTGGCTACGCAAACGGCTTCAAGACAACGATCTCCTATCGCCAGGTGGATCGCGGTTACCTTCCAGTTCCTGCACAGGTTGCGGCCGACATCCAGGATCAGCTGAAGGCGATCGGGATCAATGCCGAAGTCAAGGAGATTGAATCGACTGCATTCTTGGATGCGGCGGCCAGCGGCACACTGGCTGGTCTCCATCTCCTCGGCTGGACGGGTGACTATCCGGATGCGACGAACTTCCTCGACGCCCACTTCGGGCCGTCGGTGATCCAGTTCGGCGCACCGATTGACGCGATCACCAGCGCGCTCGCAGGTGCGGGCAAGACCGCGGTTCCTGCGGAGCGCGAAGCGCTATACGCAGAGGCAAACAACGCCATCAAGGCGAATGTGCCGATGATTCCAGTCGCTCACGGTGGTTCAGCGGTCGCATTCGCGGCCGGCATCCAGGGCGCACACTCGTCGCCGATCGGCAACGAGGAGCTCGCCGCGTTCGGCTCAGGTGGCGATGACACCTTCGTCTGGATCCAGAACGGTGAGCCTGGTGGGCTCTACTGTGCGGACGAGACGGACGGTGAGTCACTGCGAGTCTGCGGCCAGATCAGTGAAGGTCTCTTCGGGTTCGTTACGGCTGGGGCGGAGACGGAGCCTCTCCTCGCCACCGCATGCGAAGCCTCGGCAGACTTGCTCACCTGGACGTGCACCCTGCGCACGGGCGTGAAGTTCCACAACGGCGCAACGTTCGATGCCACTGACGTGGTTGATACGTTTGCTTCGATCTGGGACTGCGCGAACCCATGGCACAAGGGCCGTACCGGTACGTTCGAGTACTTCGGGTACACTCTCGGTGCGTTCCTGAATCCGGACAGCTGCGCGAAAGCTGAATGAGTGAAGCCGAACCCACCACCTCGCGGTGGTGAGTTCGGAAGCCCCCGTCGCCACCTTCGGGTGACGGCGGGGGCGCACTCTTCCAACTCGGTAGGGGAGGGGATGCAGGGATCATGACCACCTACATCATGCGACGGCTCTTGGTGAGCCTTCCCGTGATCTTCGGCATTCTGATTGCAGTGTTTGCGATCACGCGGCTCCTCCCCGGCGATCCGTGCATTGCGCTCCTCGGCGAGAAGGCGACGGAAGCCACCTGCGCGGTGTTCAATGCGAGATACGGATTCGACCAACCAATTCCCGCGCAGTTCCTCACGTACATGCGGCAGGTGCTGACTGGCGATCTCGGCGAATCCATCAGGTTCGGTGTGCCCGTGACGCAGCTGATCGTGGATCGACTGCCGACGACCGTCGAACTCGCGGCGCTCTCGCTGACGATTGCCACCTTCTTTGGCATCAAGCTCGGCGTTCGTTCCGCAACGCGACGTAACTCGCGCACGGATGTCTCCACCATGATCTTCGCCAACCTTGGCGTCTCGATCCCCGTCTTTGTTCTCGGCCTCTTGCTCGCCTATTTCTTTGCCGTGATCTTGAAGGACACGCCGATCGCGCTGCCGCCGGCGAACCGTTACAGCCCCGGGGTGATCCCCACCGAAATCGCCGACGCGTGGGGACTCACTGGCCTCCAGGGCCCGTTACGGGGTCTCCTTGACTTCATCTCCAACATGGCTATCCCCAACGCGATCCTGACGCTGAACCCAGGGAACCTGCTCGACGCGGTGCGCCACCTGATCCTTCCGTCGGTTGCCCTTGCAACGATCCCGATGGCAGTGATCGCCCGCATCACCCGCTCGTCGCTGCTCGACGTGCTCGGTTCCGATTACATCCGCACGGCACGCGCGAAGGGGCTCTCGGAGCGCGAGGTTGTCTCCAAGCACGCGCTGCGCAACGCACTCCTCCCAGTTGCCACGGTTGTTGGGCTCTCGCTCGGCGGGCTCCTCTCGGGCGCCGTGTTGACCGAGACAATCTTCGGATTTGCGGGGATTGGTCGGACAATCGCAGAGGCAATCACCGCGCGAGATTACGTCGTCGTGCAGGGGGTTACTGTGATTGTCAGCGTCGGCTATGTGGTCGTAAACCTCATCGTCGACATCAGCTACGCCTATTTGGATCCGCGTGTGAGAGTAAACTCGTGAACGTTCCGACGCAGTCCGCGCGACCACAGACCCCCTTCCGGCGCGCACTCCGCTCCTTCCTCGAGCAGCGCACCTCACGTGTGGGCCTCTCGCTGCTTGCAGTGCTGGTGATTGCCGCCCTCGGGGCAGACCTCTTCGCAAGCTACAGCCCGATCGATGTGTTGATCGACGAAGAGTCTGGGGCGGTGCGGCTTGCCGGACCGTGCATCAACCTGCTCGGCTGCGAGGGCCCGCAACACATCTTCGGCCTGGACAGCAATGTGCGCGATGTGTTCTCACGCGTGTTGCACGGGGCGCGTCTCAGCCTCCAGGTCGGTTTCCTCACCGTTGGCTTTGCGATCGTGCTCGGTTCGCTGATCGGTGCAGTCTCTGGGTTCGTTGGCGGACGCGTAGACAACTTTTTCATGCGCATCATGGATGTGCTTCTCGCCTTCCCGAGCCTCCTCCTCGCGATCGCGATTGTGACCGTGATCGGTCCTGGGCTGATCAACACACAACTCGCCATCGGCATCGTCGCGATCCCCATCTACGCGCGTGTGATGCGCGCCTCGGTCTTGAGCCTGCGCGACCGTGAGTTCGTTGCGGCGAGTCGCGCACTCGGCGCATCCGAGGCTTCCATTCTCTTCCGCAAGGTGCTTCCGAACGCCCTCACGCCGATCATCGTGCAGGGGACGCTCGGCATCGGAGGCGCAATCCTTGACGTTGCGGCACTCAGCTTCCTCGGTCTCGGCGCGCAGCCGCCTACCGCCGAGTGGGGCTCCATGATTGGCGCAGATCGAAACCTCCTCTTCTCGTCGCCGCATGTGGTCATCTTCCCTGGCATTGCGATCACCATGACCGTGCTCGCCTTCAACCTTGTGGGCGATGGTCTGCGCGACGCACTCGACCCACGGTTGCAGCGATAGTGGGCGTGATGACTGGAGGAATCAGTGGCTGATCGACTCCTCGAAGTACGCGACCTCCAGACGTCGTTTCGCATGCGCGACGGCATCGTTCGCGCCGTCGATGGCGCCACATTTGGAGTGGATCGCGGCGAGGTGCTCGGCCTCGTCGGCGAGTCCGGCTGCGGTAAGAGCGTGACCTCACTCTCAATCCTGCGCCTCATCACTCCGCCCGGCCAGATCACGGGCGGGAGCGTCCGATTTGACGGCCAAGATCTGCTCACCGCGAGTGAGGCGGAGATGCAGAAGATTCGCGGGAACCGGATTGCGATGATCTTCCAGCAGCCGAATTCGTCCTTGAATCCGGTTCACAAGCTCGCCGATCAGATCGGCGAGGTCCTGCGCATCCACAAAGGGCTCGATGAGAAGGCGGCGCGCATGCGCGGCATTGAGTTGCTTGAGCTCGTCGGAATTCCAGATCCGGCACGGCGCGCCGATGCGTATCCGCATGAGATCTCGGGCGGGATGGCGCAGCGCGTCATGATCGCGATGGCACTCGCCTGTGAACCAGAGCTCCTCATTGCTGATGAGCCAACCACCGCGCTTGACGTCACGATTCAGGCGCAGATCCTTGAACTGCTCCGCGATCTTCGTGAGCGACTCGGCACCGCCATCGTGCTGATCACCCACGACCTTGGTGTTGTCTCTGAGTTCTGCGACCGCGTGGCGGTGATGTACGCCGGCGAGGTGGT
>JBJTVF010000010.1:0-3803 GCA_046081085.1 Candidatus Limnocylindrus sp. | reverse complement strand
GAGCCCGCGATGGACGCATCGATCCTGCGCTGTTCAATACGTGCGCCCCGCGGATTCTCAGTCGCGAAGGCGTTGGAGGGCTCATCCGAACGGCTCATTCGACATGGTGGGCATGACGGCGCCGGGGGCTGCACGGCAGCGAGTGGTGAATGGGACGGGCTCATCACCGATCTCGCAGCCGCATTTGCGGGGCAGAGCGCGCAACGAGAGCCCGTGCTTTCCGTGGATCTCGAGCCAGCGTCGGGTCGCCGGTCCCCTCAATCCCTCGTGACGCTCGTAGACTATCTTTCGCCGACTGGTGTGGGGAATCCTGATCCATTATTCCTGTTTAGTGGCGTCAAACTGACCAGTGTGCGCCTCGTTGGTGACGGGAAACATGCGCGACTGACGCTCGAGATTGATGGGAGCCACACCGAGGCGATCGCGTTCAGTCGTGCGGATGCTTTTGGACACGAAGGCAGCACCATTGATGTTGTTGGACGAATAGTTCGGCGAACGTACCGAGGAGCGGAGAGGATCGAGTTACACGTGGTCGATCTACAGACGACGGAGGTGGCCAAGTGAGCGGGAACCGTTCGCTGCGACCCCGAGCTCGTCTCAGCAGTGATCGTGCCGGTTCGTCTCGTCCGTATCACGCGCTCCGTCCGCCTATGTCGACACCGGGGGGTCGAAGGTCGGGGTGGCGCGGCTCCGGACCTCAGGCTGCACCTCTGTTCGCCGCACTCCTCCTTGCCGCGAGTGCGCTCGGAACACTGTGGGTTGCAAACCTCTCCTCTTCTGGAGCCGAGCCCGGCGGTGAAGGGACACCGGTCACTGAAGGTGTGCAGATTGACGGGAGCATCATATTTGGGCGAGGCGGATCGCTCTGGTCGCTGAGCGTGACAACAATCACGCAAGTCTCCACCTCGACCACGGATGGTGAGCCTGCGTGGAGTCCTGACGGCACCTGGCTCTACTTCATACGCACAAGGAACGAGATTGGAGGGCGACTCAACGCCGCGGGGGGAGTGACCCCTTATCGATTGTCGGTACCTACGCTCATGCGTGTCGGTGCTCGGGGAGGAGAGGCGGAAGTCGTATTGGACGGGCTACTGGTGGATGAGAACCCGAAGCTCAACTTCTCCTCGTTCATGTTTGATCCAGCGATCGGCGTGAACGGTGAAGTAGCGTTCGCAACGGACTACAAGGGCGCTTCACAGCTCGGCGGGGATGTGCTGATTCGCATCCTTCAACCAGATGGCAACGTGCTCACCCCTGCGCTCCCAGATGAGGCACCTTATGGTCACCAGGATCCGGCATGGAATGCGGACGGGAGCGGTCTCTACTATGTGCAGAATGGTCAAGCGGATGGCATCTCTGCATCACGGATCATCTATTTTGACGTAAGCGCGGACCGCATTGTTCGATTTGGCGCACGCGGATTCATTGAGCCAGCGGTAAGCCCGGACGGCCGTTGGGTCGCAGCAACGCGGATCGATAAGAAGGGGAGCGATGTTGTGATCTTGAGTGCGTCCACGGGGGAGATCGTCCTTGAGGTGACGCGGACCGGTCGGTCGTGGTCGCCCGCGTGGTCTCCTGATGGCAGTGCGCTGATTTTCTTGGCTGCACGTGAGAGCGCGGCGACGCTTCAGCAGGTCACCATAAGCTCACCACCTTCGGGGGTTCCGACAATCACTGCAAGCGTCCAGCTTCTTCGTGACCTCGTGGACGCGGGAGTGCGACCATCCTGGGGCCCGCTCGGTGGTGCAGGACAGGGGGGAAGCGCCCCGTGAGTCGATATCTGGACCTCCTTGAGGCGTCGATCACGCGACGCAAGAGTCGCCTCTGCGTGGGGATCGATCCGGATCCGGTTCACCTCCCAACTGCGTTCACCCAAGGCGAGGAGGGGCTTCGTCGTTGGTGTGAACTGCTCATTGGTGCAACTTCCACTCACGCGGCCGCCTACAAAGTGAACCTCGCCTTCTTTGAAGCGTACGGGTCTGCGGGCATGCGAGTCGCAGAATCCATTCGCGCCCTTCTACCGAGTGACACCCCACTGATAGTCGATGTCAAACGCGGGGACATTGGGAGCACCGTTGCTGCGCAGGCGCGCGCCCTCTATGACGTCCTTCGCGCAGATGCGGTCACGGCGAATCCGTATCTTGGGATCGGCGCCCTTGGGCCACTTCTTGCGAGGGAGGACCGTTTTGTCTATCTCCTTTGCCGTACATCAAATCCTGAAGCGCCTGAGTTCCAGGAGTTACGGATGGTGGCTGATGGATCGGCCCCAGAAGAGGCGCTCTATCTTCGAGTCGCTCGTCGGGCAGCAGCGCGCTCCGAAGCTCGTGAAGGGCGGATAGGCCTCGTAGCGGGTGCGACCGCAGCGAACGCTATGGCGCAGCTTCGCGAGGTGGCACCAGCGATCCCCTTCCTCGTCCCGGGCATCGGCGCGCAAGGGGGCGACCTTGCGGCGGTATTGCTGCACGGCGAAACGACGGAGAACCCCCAGGCACGCGTTGGAGGATCACTCCTGGTGAATGTGGGGCGGGGAATATCAGGCTCTTTGACCGATAGTGGGGTGACGCAAGAGGCGATTCACGCCCGTTCGGCGGAGTGGGCGAGTCGCCTCGCTATACTCAAGCCATAAGGCGTCCGTTCGGACGCGTCAGCGTAAGGAGTACCGAGCGTGCCGAACATCGGACCTGGCGAACTCATCCTCATCCTCGCCGTGATCCTTGTGGTCTTCGGCCCAGGCAAACTTCCAGAGATCGGAGCTGCAGTGGGGCGCTCGTTCCGAGAGTTCCGCAAGGCAACATCCGAAGCGGTAGATCCTGAAGAGGGGCGAATCGCACGGAAGAGCCCGGCACGGCGGCCAAAGCGAAAGGGCTGAGCCGGATCGCCATACGAGGAGCAGCCTAAATGGCGGTCGATTCAGCGCTCCAGGAGGCCTCGGGGTTGACGCGTACTGCGCCGTTGGTTGATCACCTTCGCGAGCTCCGCCGGCGCGTGCTGATCTGCGCGATCACCGTCGTCATTGGTTCAGCCGCGTCGTTTACTGTCTCGGACCAACTCATTGAACTGTTGCGTGGGCCACTCGGACCCACCAAGCTCTATTTCACAGGCGTTGGAGACGCATTCGGTATCCGTATGCAGTTGAGTCTCATCGGTGGTCTTGTGATCGCCATGCCAATCCTTCTCTGGCAAGTATGGGCCTTCATTAGTCCCGGACTCACGAGTGCAGAGCGGCGAAGTGCCCGACCATGGCTACCGCTCGCGCTCGCACTCTTCCTCATCGGTGCGGTGGTTGCATGGAGCCTTCTTCCGATCGCAGTCGGGTTCCTCCTTGGTTTTGCGAGCGAAGATCTCCTGCCGATGATCGCCGCCGATCGATATTTTGGATTCGTGAGCGGTCTCGTGCTCCTCTTTGCAGTCGCGGCCGAGTATCCGATCGTCCTCGTCTTCCTCTCCCGCGTGGGCGTGGTCACCTCCGCGAAATTGCGCTCCTGGCGTCGGGGCGCGATTGTGGGCGTTGTCATCATCAGCGCGATTGCAACTCCTGGAACGGATCTTGTGAGCCCGCTCGTACTGGCGATCACGCTTCTCATGCTGTATGAGTTCTCCATCATCCTTGTGCGCGCGGGTGGCCGATGAACGTTGACAGACGTGTGGTCCTCTTGACTGGCCTTTCGTGGGCTGGAAAGACAACGGCTACCAAGTCGCTAGAAGACATAGGTTTTCGGACTATCGACAATCTGCCGTACGAACTACTCCCAGCGCTCGTTGAAAAGATTGCGGCCGATCCCACACGGTTTGCGCGCGTCTGC
>JBJTVF010000009.1:0-18754 GCA_046081085.1 Candidatus Limnocylindrus sp. | reverse complement strand
CTTCCTTGAAGATCCAACGGATGGCGTGGTGGAGATCGACGGCGTCACCGTGACCGCCGACCCGTTTCGCAAGGAGGGCAAGGAGCGCCAGCGCCGTATCCAAGACCTTCGCTTGCGCGCGGGGATGGTCTTCCAAGAGTTCAACCTCTTCCCGCACCTGAGCGTCATCGAGAACTGCGTGGAGGCGCCGGTCCACGTGAAGGGGATGAAGCGCAAGGAGGCGGAAGAGATTGCCGAGAAGTATCTGGCGAAGGTGGGACTGAGCGAGAAGCGCGACGAATACCCTTCGCGACTCTCCGGCGGACAGCGACAACGCGTGGCAATTGCACGTGCATTGACCATGCAGCCGAAGGTGCTCCTCTTTGACGAACCAACAAGCGCGCTCGATCCGACGCTCGTCGGCGAGGTGTTGAAGGTGATGGCCGATCTCGCACACGAAGGGCGCACCATGATCGTGGTGACCCACGAGATGGACTTTGCACACGAAGCTGCCGATCGTGTCTACTACATGGACCAGGGTGAGTTCGCCGAGGTTGGACCACCAGAGCAGGTGATTGATGCGCCACACGATCCGCGCACCAAGGAGTTCCTCTCGCGATTCCGAACCCTCGGCGCAAAGAAGTAGCCGTGCCGGCGCGCGGCGCGGCCGGGGCCGCTCCAGACCTTCTCGTGGTGGGTGGCGGCGTCTGGGGGAGCTGGACGGCGCTCTTGGCGCGCAAGCTCGGTGCCTCCGTGACACTGATGGAGGCTTCAGAGCCAGGTCATCGCGATTCAACGTCTGGCGATCACAGCCGCATCTTCCGACACTCGCACGGCGAAGACGAACTGCTCCTGAGTTGGGCGCGCAAATCGCTCGCCGCATGGAAGGCGCTCAGCGCCATGAGTGGCGAAGAGCTCTTTGTGGAGAGCGGCGTTGCCTGGTGCGTCTCTGATCTTGGTCTCTGGGAGGCGGAGTCCGAGAAGCGACTGCGCGCCGCTGGCGTGCCGCACGAGCGAATCAGCGCTGATGAGGCGGCGAAGCGCTGGCCAGCGATGAGCCCCGCCGCACTCGCCTCTGTCCTCTACGAACCCACCGCCGGATTCTTGCGCGCGGCGAACGGCGTTCGTGCCGTCGCGCGTGCCTTCGTCCAGGCGGGTGGCACGTTGGTGCAGGGACGCGCGCGGCCTGCCAAGGACGGGAGCGCACTCGACGCGAACGGAACGCCGATATCTGCGGGTGCGGTGGTCTGGGCGGCAGGTTCGTCACTCCCTGGACTCTTCCCGGATCTCGTGGGCGCTGATACGCCTGCAGAGATCACACCCGTCCGCAGAGATGTTGCGTACTTCAAGGCAAAGGGGATGGGCGTTGGCGAGATCCCAACATGGATTGACGCAGGGATCGGAGTCTGGGGGATTCCCGACGAGAGCGGACACGGCGCAAAGGTCGGCCCCGATTTTGACGCGGGATCGTTCAACCCAGATGCGAAGTGGCCGAGTGAGGCGGCAGAAGAGTCACTGCAGGTTGCGCGACAGCGTGCAGGAATCCGATTTCCCGCACTCCTTGACGCGCCGCTCCACGAGAGTCGCGCCTGCCAGCACGAGCGCACGCTGACCTGGCACTACGTCCTTGATCACCATCCGGAGAATTCGCGTGTCTGGATCGCTGGCGGGGGATCAGGTCACGGCTACAAGCAGGCCCCTGCGGTTGGCGAGATGCTTGCGCGCGCCGCACTCGAACGCGCGCCGCTGAAACTTCCGGATCAGCGCTTCAAGATCGTTGGGCGTGAACAAGGGCCAGCGAGTCCGGCTGGGGAGCCGATCGAAGAGATCGCCTAGCGCGCACCCTCGGTTGAATCTTGGCGGGAACCCGCCGGCTACCTCTTCGCGAGAAACTCCCGCACCAGCGACTGGAAGTGGTGAACACCATTCTCGCGCAGCGTGGAGAACCGACCAGTGGTGTAGGTGCGCGACTTCAGGCCGCGCTGCACCTGCTCGCAGAGCACGATGTCCTCCTGTTGGATCTGGTCACTAAAGGCAATCCCTTGTTGCATTGATTCCCAACCTGGTCCCGTACCTGGCGACGCAAAGTACCACTCAAATACGGTCAGAGTCTTCTCCACGCCGAGCGGGATCACGAGGTTGAGCGAAAGATTGTCTGGGTAGAGGTTGAGCATCATATTCGGGAAGACCCAGTAGTAGAGCGCATCACCCTCGCCGTCCGCAGAGCGGATGAAGCGGCGATCTACACCGTGGACTTCGCCCTCTCTCAGTTCGCGAATCGGGGCATGTGACTTTGAGTAGTAGCGAAATGGCTCGACCTTGTACGCGTCGTAGTCCAGCTCCTTGAAGAGATCGGGGTGTGCGATTGGAATGTGATATCCCTCGAGGTAATTGTCGACGTAGACCTTCCAGTTGCACTCCACAATGTATTCGCGGCGCTCCACAAGCTGCATCTGCCCCATGGGGAAACCTGCGGCGGCGATCTCTTCGGGAATTGCGCCGAGCACCTCCTCCAGAGAAGGTGCGGTCGCATCCAAGTTGGCAAAGACAAACGGTCCGAAGACGGCGGTGCGGACGGGGATCAGGCCAAAGTCCTCCTTCTTGAAGTCTTCGGTGAGCTCCATCTCGGGACAGGCCTTCAACGTACCGTCAAGTCCGTACGTCCATCCGTGGTATCGGCACTGCAGACTCTTCCGGTTTCCTTTTGAGAGGGCAATCTGTCCGGCGCGATGTCGACAGACATTGTGGAATCCCGAGATCGCTCCGTTGTGATCTCGGACGATTACGATCGGTTGATCCAAGATGGTTGCGGGAACGAAGTCGCCGTGCCGAGTCAGGTCAGCTGTTCGAGCGACCACCTGCCAGGTCCGGGAGAAGATTGATTCGCACTCTTTCTCATAGACGTCGGAAGATAGGTACTCGTGCGCGCTGAGCGTGTGGGCGCTTGCCGTGGGTTCGATGAGTCGAGCTGCACGCGGATCTTCCGCGCCGCGCGGTCCGCTCACGACTGCTTGGTGCGGGTGAGTGAGGGCTCGGCTGAGGCGTTGAGCTTTGCGGCGATTGCGGCGCGTGCCGCCTGGCGATCGCTGAAGTCGACCCCTTCCATGTCGCCAGGCGCGAGGCCTGCCGCCCAGCCGCGTGGCGTGCGCTTCCCGTCTGCCGCATAGCGATCGGCAACCATCAGGTCGAACGCCTGGACGCTCGCCTCAAGTTCGCTGTATCGACCGGGCGGAAGCATCGCTGATGCGGTGCCGCGCTGCTGCAGTTCGCAGACGTGCCAGTCCTGGCGATTCGTCATATCCCAGAAGCCGTGCGCATCAGAGAAGTCGTAGGTTGGGAGATTCATCGTGTCGGGGTGCACGAACCAGTCGCAGACCACGCGTGATCGACCTGGGCTGAGTGGTTCGATCATGTGCACCATCAGGTAGTCGGGGTGCAGCGAGAGGAGCAGGTTCGGCCAGACGGCGAAGTACTGAATGCGCTTTGCATCAACCCCAGTCATCCCCTTCAACCATGGTCGCTCGTGGGAGCCCTTGTCGAGTCCCATGGTGAGCGCTTCGCCAACGAGCGGCTGCCAGCCGCCCTTCCAAAGTCCACGCGCCGGGATGTCTTCACCAAGGTCGTACGGTGTCAGCGCGTTCAGTTGCGGGTGCACGCCTGGGCAGTGATAGCACTCGGAGTAGTTCTCCACCAAGATCTTCCAGTTTGCGGCAACGTCGTATACCTCGCGCTTGGCGAGGCGGAGCGGCGCGAACTCGAATCGCGCAAAGACCTCAACGAGATCGTCGAGGTAGGTGAGGAGCGGCTCAGCCGCCTTGTCGAGCGTCAGGAAGACGAAGCCCTGCCATGTCTCGCAGCGGAGCGGCACAAGGTCATACTCGCGTGGGTCGAATCGCTTCAGGTCGTCGGTGTGCTTCGCCTTCAGCAGCTTCCCATCAGGGCCGTAGACCCAAGCGTGATACGGGCAGACGATCTTCTTCGCCTCGCCGCAATCTGGCTTTCCGTCCTGCGGCCCCTCGATCAGCGTTGCGCCGCGGTGCCGGCAGGCATTGATGAAGGCGTGCAACTTGTTGTCTTCGCCGCGCGAGATGATGACCTGTTCGCCGGCGAACTCGAGGAGGCGATACGAGCCCACGTTCGGCGTCTCCTCTTCGCGTCCGACGCAGCGCCACTCGTGGCGAAAGATCTCCTGCGACTCCCAGTCGAAGATCTCCTGATCGTGATAGACCCGCGGCGGGAACATGTCCGCCTCGTCGAAGGGGCGGCGGACGGCGGCGATCGCCGCAGGGTCGAGCGGTGCCGGTCGCGATGCCTTCAACATGTCACAGATTCTCGCATGCCGGACGGCTACTTGAGCGGTGCGTTGAGGCGGAGTACGCCACCGCGCGGGTCGCTGATCTGGATGCGCACGAGACCCTCGCGAGTGATCTCTGCGCGGCCGCGACTCCCATCGCTCCCGTGAAGGTCGAGGGCGCCGTAGGCGCGTATTCGACTTCCACGCAGCGAAGGGGCGAGTTCGGTGGTGATGGTGCCGCGGGCGGTGCCGCGCCAGGCGGCGAGGCCGGCACGACGCCCAGCTGCGTCCACCTCGAACGCGAAGGTTGATGGGGCCGGCATGCCAAGTCCGCGGATCCCCACGGTGGTGCCCAAGATGCGTTCGCTCGCATCGTAGACGCCGATCTTCGGCACGGTGGCACGAATCTTCGCCGCGATCTCGCGGCTCCCACCGGAGTTGATGGCGCTGATGATCGCGCCAGTTTCAGGGTCGCGCTCCTCGACGATCTGCTCGTTGGTGAACTCTGGTTGACGGTAGCCGCTCCCGTACGTTGTGGACGCGGCGACCGCGAAATAGGCGAAGCACGCGAGTGCGCCGGAGAACTCTGCGCCACCCGGTCGCTCTTCTCTGAGCAGCGTGCCGAGCGGGGAGAGGATGCGGCACTTTGCGGCACGTCGCGCAAGATACTGGAGGAATGTGGTGCCGTGTGTCTCATATGGCGCGCGCGCGTCGCCCGATGGCGAGAAGTAGGGCGAGCCGAGCCGCTCGTCTAATCGCATGTTCATCGCTCTATGGTACCGCTCCGACTGGTGCCGCTCGGCTACACTGGCGCGGATGAGTGACGGGAGCGCAGCGCACACCAGAGGCAGCCGTGCGCCCGCCGCCTCCCTCGCAACCGCCGCAGCACTGTGGGGTGGGCTCTACGTCATCTCCGCTGCCACCTTCGAGGCGATCCCGCCCGCGACACTTACGCTGGTTCGACTCGCACTCGGCGTTGCGGTGCTGCTCGCGTTTGGACGTCTGCGCGGCGTCAGTACAGGATGGGGTGACGTTTCACATCGCGCCGCCTGGATCGCGGCACTCGTTGCCGCAACGAGCATGTTGCTGCAGTTCGGCGGGACGGCGCTCACCTCTGGTGTCGAAGGCTCAGTCCTGACCATGGCGACACCGATCTTCGTCTTGCTCTTTGGGCGGGTGCTCGATGGCGTCTCCATTCCTCCACGCGCGTGGGGTGGCATCGCGCTCGCCCTTGCTGGCGTGCTCCTCCTTGCGCTGCGCGGGTCGACTGAGCTAGGTCCAACGGACGCTTCGCGAATCCTCGGCATGCTCGCACTCATTGGCGCGGGGGCATCGTGGGCGCTCTACTCGTCGCTGGGGCGACCGCTCGTTGCGGCGATCGGCGCGAGTCGCGCGATCGGCCTCACTGCGGCACTCGCGCTCGTCTTCATTGCACCAGTTGCGCTGCTTGAAGCGACCGTTGGCGGACTTGATCTTGCCGCCGCCACCACGCCTGCAGCGCTTGGGGCGATTGCATACCTTGCCGTTGGCGCAACCGCGATTGGCTGGTCGCTCTGGTATCGCGGTTATGCGGCCGCACCACCTCGCGTTGCTGCTGCCGCACTCTTCCTTCAACCGCTTGTTGCGGCGATTCTCGGCGTTGGCCTCCTCGGGGAGGCGGCTGATACCGCGCTCTTCGCGGGCGCAGCGCTGCTCCTTGGTGGCGTTGGACTGATCTCGCGCGGCGAGGTGACGCGCTGATGGACGATCTACGCCGGTACCTCACTGCACCCCCACCAGTTACAGGACGGCGTGCGATCACGACGAGTGATGCTGGTGAGGTGCGCAACCCAAATCCAACGGATCGCACCGCCTGGCGCGAGTGGGTCTCTGCATCCAAGACCCGAAACTGGCTGCGTCGAGATCCACTGCTTGACTGGCTAGAAGTGCACGGCACCAGCAAGGGGTTTGCGCGTGATGCAGGTGCCGACGCGAAGCCGCCGAGCCCGTACGACCTGCGCGAACTCCTCTTTGCGCAAGGGAACCGATTTGAAGAGCGCATCTTTGAGATCCTTGAGCCGAAGGTCAACTCACACCGGCTGGTTTCGGATGGGTGGCAGGCGACTCGAACCCTGGCCGCCGCCGAAGCCACCTTCACGGCGATGTGCGAAGGGGTCGAGCTGATCCAACAGGCGGTCGTCCGCAATCCAGAAGACCTGACCTACGGCGCGATCGATCTGCTCATCCGTAGCGATGCGCTCGAGCGACTCTTCCCCGGGACACTCAGCGCGGAGGAGGCGTCGCGGCCCGCTCCTGGGCTCGCACCCGAAGGTGGGGAGGCGCCGCCGTGGCACTACGTGGTGGTGGATGTGAAGTTCTCCACGCTCGATCTATCAGTAAGCGGTTATGCAGGAAGTTCGCAACGCCATTACGCGGGCCAAGTGCTCGTTTATGCGGCTGCGATTGCGCGCCTGCAGGGCTACTGTCCGCCCGATGCGTTCCTGCTCGGTCGCACCTGGGTGAGTAGCAAGGGTCGCGGCAGCGGCGCGCTCGACCGGCTTGCCCGTGTCCCAGTTGATCGTGAGAGCACGCGCGACGATGAGACGCCGCTCGCGATCGAGGTTGGCCGCGCACTGGAGTGGATCCGCTCCGTTCGACGTGATGGCGCTGCATGGGAGGCACTGCCGCGGCCTACGCGAACAGAGCTCTATCCGAACATGAACGCCGACCAGGACCAGCCGTGGAGCGAGGCGAAGCAGACGATCGCCCGTGAGATCGGCGAGCTCACCTTCCTACCAGGGGTTGGCCCAGAACTACGCGACGCGGCTGTGGCATCCGGAATCATGCGACGCGACGAACCTGGGCTCACCCCTGAACGTCTTAGGGTGACTGGTGATGCACGTCCGCGCCGATTGGCGGCGGTGCTCGCCGCAAACGCCGTACCGGCATCCGCTCCCGCGGCGGAGAAGGTTCTCCCCGGGAAGATTCAGCTGCGCGATGATGAACACTGGCGGAGGCCAGCACGCATCGAGTTTTACGTGGACTTTGAGAACTCGGGGAACCTGAACGACGACTTCACAGCACTCCCTCTTGTCGGCGGCGCGACCTGCATCTTCCAGATCGGCTGTCATATCTCGATTGACGGACGAGAACCAACGACGAGTGAGATCGCTGCTGCCACAGCGGCAGGTGCTGCCGCGGGTGAGCGACTCTTCACCCCGCGCAGTGAAGACCAGAGCTGGTTCCCATCATTCGGACAGTGGAGTGGCGATCGACTCAACGCGGCATCTGAGCGTGCCGTGCTGGATGCGTGGCTCGCATACATGAACGCGTGGCGAGAATCGCTCAACGTCACGTGGGCCGAGACGCGCATCGTCCACTGGTCGCCAGCGGAGCGAAACCTCCTCTTTACCGCCGCAGATTCTGCGGTGAGTCGACACCCAACATGGTCGCTTCCCGAGGATCTCGGTTGGTTCGATGCGTTTGAGGAGCTTGTCTACCGCGTGCCAGTGAGCGTGCGCGGTGCGTACGGATATGGTCTGAAGGAGATCGCAAAGTCCATGCGCGCAGCAGGACTCATCGATGTCTCATGGGGTGACGGCCCTGCGGACGGGATGGGGGCGATGGCCGCCGCGTATGCGGCGGACGCGCGCGCCGCAGCCGAAGGGAAGCGTCTCGCCGACTACGACTACTTCCGAGCTGGTGCGGAGTACAACGCCGCCGACTGCCGCTCGATGTTCTTGCTGCTCGCCTGGTTGCGCGCCAACCGCTAGCGGCGCGCGGGTCCTTACCGACGGCGGTAGCGCCGCGCGATCACGCTATAGAGCGGGAGCTTCGTCAAGAGTTCTGAGATCGGGCGCGCCTCTCGGCCTTCGCGCCCCTCTACGGCGAGGAGGCGGTCCGCCGCGTCGCCTTCCACGTGGCGTGGATCGCAGGTGGCGAGGTCAATCGCCACCTCACCCGGGATCGGTGTGCCGAGCTTCTCAAGGAGGTCGGCGGGGATGCCCTCGTCACCGAACTCGGCGCGTAGCTCTTCCTCCAACTGCCAGCGCGGGTTGCGGAAGAGGATCGCGCGCCACGCCTCGGCCACCGCCTGCGTGACCGTGCCGTCACCCGGCTTCGGTGACGGAGAGAGATCCTTGCCGCGCGCCCATCGCGCCGCATGGTGGAGGAGCGTGTACTCGTCAAGTTCTAGGTAAGCGGCGAGGTCGTCTGCAGGCGACGTATCGCCGAAGATGGCGCGGATGCCGGGGGCGAACGCCTCCTTCATGTCCAGGTCTATGCCGCGCACGGTGCGATGCAGGTAGACCTGCTGATACATGAAGTGCCGCGCGTTCAAGAAGCTCTCCAACGCGCCGACCGCAGGTTCATAGAGGGTGAGGCCGCGCGGGCCGATGAAGCTGTAGCGACGCAGGCGCTCCACATCCACGGCGCCAATCTGCACGCCGGTCATGTACGAATCGCGGCGGACGTAGTCGAGGTTGTCAACGGTGAAGACGCCGGAGAGGAGCGGCTGCAAGATGCGCAGCCATCGCGGTACCGTGTTGTCTTCAATTGGCGGCTTGGAGATGAGGAAGCTCACCCAGGTTGGGTCAATCGACTCGCCGTCGCTGAAGCGATCGCGTTCGGCGTGCTCGCCTGGCGCGCGACGGAGCCTGCCGATGATCGCACCAACTTCGTGCTCGATGATGAGCGCGGAGAGATCTTCGTGTGCAAGTCGCTTCCCAGGCGCCCGCCTCGGGTCATCTGGGGCGGCGAACTTCTCCAAGACTTCATGATCGAAGAAGTGGGCAAATGGGCCGTGACCGACATCGTGGAGGAGCCCCGCCACGCGCATCGTCTCCACCACAAGGCCCTCGCTCGGGACGTCGTCACCGCTCGCGCGCAGCTGATCGGCGAGCGAGCCATACAGCTGGCGCGCCCAGAGTCCCGCCTCATGCATCACGCCGAGCCCGTGGGAGAAGCGGCTGTGCTCGGCAGTCGGGAAGACCCAGCGTGCACTCTGTAACTGGCTGATGCGGCGCAGTCGCTGGAGCCACGGCGTGTCGAGCAGATCCTCTTCGGCAGCCTCTTCCGCGAGGTAGCCGAGCGCCGCCGCACCATCTGCGGTGAGGCGCTTGGTCAGCTCGATGTAGCCGTGAATCGGGTCACTGATGAGGTTGACCGCCTTGAAGCGCGCCGCCTCACTTCCGGCGCCGTTCCCCCCGTTGCCGGCGACGCTCATGCGTTGCGGTATCGCGCGGCTGCGGTGGCGAGGATACGTGCAACATCATCGCGGAGTGTTGGCGGCTTCAGCACCTCCACTCCATCGCCCCAACTGAGGATCCAGGCGCGAATCTCAAGCAAGCCCGAGACGCGTGCGCGCCAGAGGAGAGAGCCATCCGCCTCACGTTCGCTGACCTGTGACGGATGCCATCGCGTCTCCGATGCGCGTGGCGCGGCCTCTGGGGTGAAGCGCAACACAATCTCCTCAAGTGGTTGATCCGCAACGATGTCCCACGCGGCGGCGAGGGTGCGCTCGAGTTCCACCTCTTGGGGCCGAGTGAACGTTGCGATCGCCATGCGTGGATCCTTGATGCGATCAACGCGGAAGGTGCGCATCGCGTTGCGCGTCTCGTCGAAACCAATCAAATAT
Organism: Candidatus Limnocylindrus sp.; assembly: GCA_046081085.1. Classification (GTDB taxonomy): domain Bacteria; phylum Chloroflexota; class Limnocylindria; order Limnocylindrales; family Limnocylindraceae; genus Limnocylindrus. The sequence continues at coordinate 8,867 of JBJTVF010000009.1, read as the reverse complement.
GTTGCGAGCGTCGCGGCGGATGGTTCAATGAGGTACGGATGTACGCGTGCGGTTCGCGTCGTGCCCGGGCTACTCCAAGCAGCGGCGTATTCAAACTCTACGACGCGACCGTTCACCCAGGCATTGGAGAGGACGCGCAGCCTGGTCTGCGCCTCAGGCTGATCGCGTAGCTGGCTGATCTGCGACACCGTGCGCTCAACGGCGGAGCGGAGCGGTTCTTCCAGCATGCCACCGAGCTTCATCAGGGCGGCACCCAACTCAGGGTCGTAGCCAGTGGCGAACTTCGCCAGGAGGCGGGCCGCCAAGACGATCGCAATGGCTTCGTCGCGACTGAATCGCAGTGCGGGGAGTAACCCGCTCTCCAAGACGCCCCATCGTCCGTGCTCATTCCAGATCGGGACATCGACCTCGCGTTCGAGCGCCTTGAGGTCGCGGTAGGCGGTGCGGCGACTGACGCCGAGCTTCTTCGCGAGGTCGTTCGGCCGGATGCCCGCCTCACCAACCGCCTCCACGAATTTCAGCGTGCGCAGGAGTCGTGCGGTGCGGTCGCTCTTCGTGAAGTCTTCGCGATCGGGCTGGGCCTGAGTCTGGGTCATGTCCCAGACTGTGCCACACCACCTCCTGCCGCACCAGGCGTGCGGGCGGCCGCCTGCACGAAGGCAGTCCAGACACGTTCAAGGTCCGCGGGTGAGCTCTCCGTCCGCTCAGGGTGACACTGCACGCCGAGAACAAATCGATCCCCCGGTGCCTCCAGTCCTTCCACCAGAATCCCACGCGGCGACTCGGCGAACGCGGAGGCGTGGAGTCCAGGAGCCAGCCGCTCTGGCGTCACCGCCTGATGGTGATAGCTGTTGACGGCGAGTGGTGCGCGCACTTCACCGAGGATCTGCGCGAGACGCGTCCCGTCTTGCACGTTGAGCGGGTGGGTCAGCGCTGGCGTTGCGGGATACGGTGCGCCAACCTGCCCTTCGACATGTTGCAACAGGCTGCCGCCGCGATTCACATTTAGCAGTTGCATCCCGCGACAGATGCCAAAGATCGGAAGTGCGCGCGCATCAGCAGCGGCGATCGCCTCCCACTCCAGCGCATCGCGCGCCTCATCCATCTCCACGGCGCCATCGATCGCCTCGTTGTAGCGACTTGGATGAACGTCCGCACCGCCAGAGAGGAGAAGCCCCTCCATGTTGGCGAAGGCGGTCGCACGCTGTGTTGCGGTTGCGTTCGCGGAGATCAGGATCGGCAATCCTCCGGCGCGGCGAATTCCATCGGCGTATCGCGCGTTCACCAGTGCAACGCGCGCGGGATCAAGGTCGGCATCGTGATCGGCGACGGTGATCACGATGAGCGGCGCGCGCACGGTGATTACGCGCGTGCGGCGGCTGGCTTTGTGGCGGCGAGCTGCGCGAGCGAGGCGAGGAGTCGCATCACCTCATCGGCCGTGTTGTATGACATCAGACCGGTGCGAAGCACGCCACCGTGCTCGGTGAGGCCGAGTGCGTCGATGGCATTCGGCGCGTAGAAATCGCCGCTCCATACCTGGATCCCATCGCCCGCCAGGTGTTCCGCCGCTTCGTCTGGTGAGGCGAAGTCCATCGTGAAGGAGACGATCGAGGTGCGCTCGTGTAGCCGGGCGCGGTCTGTGATGCCGCGCACCTTCACGCCACCAATCTGATCCAACCCGTCGAGCAGTTGTCGTACCAGGTCCGTCTCATAGCGTGTGATCGCCTTCAGGCCCGCACGAATCTCGCCGCGCCGTCCGCTGAGCGGCGCGTGATCAGATGGGTCGCCAAACTCTCTCCCGATCCAGGCGAGGTGATTGATCGCTGCCGTCACACCCGCCATCGCCTCAAAGGCGGGCGTTCCCGTCTCCCAGAGATCGTGCGCGGGGCGCACCTTGTATCGGCCGAAGCGCTCAAGGAGCGGCAGCTTCCCGTAGAGGAGTCCGGCGTGCGGCCCATAGAACTTGTACGGCGAGCAGAGGAGGAAGTCGGTATCGAGCGCCTGCACATCAATGGGGTAGTGCGGCGCGCTGCACACCGCATCAAGCACCGTGATCGCGCCAACGGCATGTGCCGCATCCACCATCTTCTTCGAGGGATTGATCGTGCCGAGCGCATTGGAAGACATGCCAACGGCAACGATCCTCGTGCGGGGACCGAGGAGTGAGGCGTAGTGGTCCATGTCAAGGGTGCCGTCAGCAGGGTTGAGGCGGATCACCTTCAAGACGAGACCGTGATCTTCGGCAAGCAGGCGCCACGGACTGTAGTTCGCATCGTGATCGAGCTGCGTCACCACGATCTCATCACCCGCCTGAAGCTCGCGCGCGAGCGAGCGTGAGAGCTGGAAGTTGAGCGTGGACATGTTCGCGCCGAACTTCACGGCCTCTCGCGGTGCATTGAGAAGATCTTCCGCGGCGCGATGCGCCTCCTCGTCCACCTCGCTCTGAGCGCGCGAGGTGCTGAAGTAGCCGCCGCTGTTCGCGTTGGCACGGAGGAAGAAGTCGGCGTAGGCATCAATGACCGACTGCGGGACTTGTGTCCCTGCAGGCCCATCAAGGAACGCGATCGGACGGCCGTCCGAGAGCGTGTTGGCGAGTGAGGGGAATCGTGCGCGGATCGCGGCAACGTTGTATGGCTTCATGGACCCTCCTATTCGCTGATCCTAGAGCGCGCACTTCGCCAGCGCGCACCGGCGCGCGCAACAAGTGCGATCCCCGCGCCGATCAGGAGCGGGAGGAGGAGGGCGCCGACCAGTCCGAGAAGTCCGCCTGGCCCCGTCGCAACTCCACCGTTTCGCGCATCGCCGCTCTCAGGGCTCACCGTCTGGCTCGGGGAGGGTGACGTGGTGGCGTTCATGCTCGCCGAGATCTCGCCGAGAAGTCCAACGATTGCGATGCCGACGGTGAGCACACCAGCGACCAGCGCGGCAAGGGTGATGAGGCTTATCGCGAGGCTGCCGCGCGCTTCGCTCCCAAGGATTCGAAGCGCATCACGACGATCGAGGGTGGTGAGGACGAGCGGTTGCCCCGCCCCCGCTGCGGTCAGCCTCCCGTTGCGGAGAAGCCCCACCACCGTCCCGCGATCCAGCGTGCTGATCTGCTCCAGGACGACGCGCGCGGTGAGTGTTGGCGCGCTCGTCGCAAGCGCTGTGACGAGTGCGGACGTTGCATCATCGGTGAAGGTTCGACCTGATGCGTCGAGCTCAAGAACGCTCCCCTCCCACTGGCGTTCAATGACGACAAGGCCGTCGCCGAGCGAGTCGGCGTCAATCTCAATGGACGCGCTAGGGCTTGTGATGAAGAACTGCACGCTGCGCACCGCGCGCTCCAGTTCACGCCAGGTGTCGCCTTCGCGCACGAGGACGCGCTCGCGACGATAGACCAGAGGACGATGATTCTCATCGTCAAACGCTTCAGCGGCATCGATACTCCCTTGCACGGCGAGGTAGCGGCCTTCACCGACGAGCAGCGCTTCTTCTGGCGAGACGGGGGCAAGGCCCGCCATCAGTCGCGCGGAGCGAGCGCGCGTGCCACCGCGACGACTCGCCCACACCGAGAATGCGATCAGTCCAGCACCGAGTGCGAGCAGCAGCGCGCTCATCCGAGCGCACGTCCCGTGGCGGGATCAATGGACTGCGTTGCACCTGCAATGCTGGTGAGGATCAACTGTCCGCCGAGCAGCTCGGCGGCGCCGACCACATCCGTGTGGGCAAGGCGCCACTTCACCTCACCGTCGGCGCGGATTGCCCACGTCTCCACCTCACTCTGAACAATGACGTGATCGAAGCGAGGCGACGCCGCGAGTGCCACCACGGGAGTGCCGGTCTGATGGAGCCAGGCGAGTTTCCCTGTGCGTGATCCAAAGGCGTAGACGGTGAAGCCGTAGCCCACCACAAAGAGCTCGCCTTCGTCCCAGTGCAGCGCGCGCGGCTCGTCGTAGATTGCAGATGCGAGTCGCACCGCCCAAGCGCCACCCGGATGCTCCACGCGCATCTCCATACGGCAGAGTCGATCAGGATCTGACTCCGCGCCTGCGCCGAGCGTGCCGTGATCGACGAGCGTTGCTCCCGCTTCGGAGAGAGCGAAGACGGCGGCCGCTTGGCCGCTGCTCCCCCAGGTGGCACGAACACGGAGGCCCCCAGGAAAACTCGTGATCAGGCTGCGTGGCTCTCCAGCGCCGGCGGGGATTGGGGCGGCGGCGTGGTCGTTCATTCCACGATTCTACGCGCGTCGTACGATGAGCCAATGAAGGCGATCCTTTTCGATTGGGACGGGACGCTGATCGACACGGCCGAACACGTGTATGAGGCGAACGTGGAGGTGATCAAGTCGATCGGCCTCCCTCCATTGAGCCGCGAGCTCTACGGCATTCATTACTCACCGAACTGGCGTCGCATGTACGCGTCGCTTGGTGTTCCTGAGCCGTTGGTAGAAGGGGCGGCCGCGATCTGGCACGGCGCGTATCGCGGTCACGAAGCGGATCTCCTCCCTGGTGCGCGCGCTGCTCTTGAGCGACTCGTTGCGGCGGGAATACCGATCGGCGTGGTGACGGCGGGAGACCGGGAGGTCGTCTCCGGGCAGCTGAAGCGAACAGGTGTCGCCGACCTACTCGGTTCTGTGGTCTACGGCGATGACATCACGGAGCAGAAGCCGCACCCGGAGCCGCTGCGCCGTGGACTCGCCGCACTCGGCCACGGTTCGACTCCAGAGCAAGCCGCGTACCTCGGCGACACGCTCGATGACGTTCGCATGGCACGCGCGGCGGGACTCCGGGCGATCGGGGTGCGGTCACCATTCTTTGATCCGGAGCGATTCCTTGCAGAGGCAGACGCCCACGAGCACGCTGAGTCCGTCGCGGCGTGGGTTGACGCATTTCTCGCGGCGCGAACGCGCTAGACTTACCGCATCGCGACAGGGGAGCGCCAAAGGGCGCTGAGAAACGGGAGAACCCGTGACCCTACGAACCTGATCCGGGTCATGCCGGCGAAGGGAGACGCAGGAGCCCTGTGCGATAGAGAGTGAGGGCATCTGCGCGCACTGATCCTTGCCGGAGGCGACCACCCGACTCGCGCCGCGCTCGACGCCGCGTGGCCGGGCTGGTCTGACGCTGATCTCGTGATTGGCGTCGATGGCGGCGCGCGCGCCGCGGCGCCACTCGGCCTCACCCTCCATCTGATCGTTGGCGACTTCGACACACTGCGCGCAGAAGAGGTGGACGCGTTCGCCGCGCAGGGTGTCCGCGTTGCGCGTTCACCGCACGACAAAGATGCAACGGATACGGAGCTTGCACTACTCGCCGCATGCGATGAAGGGGCGTCGCGCGTAGAGATCCTCGGCGCGCTCGGCGCGAGTGGCGGTCGCAGCGATCACTCGCTCGGCACGATCGCACTCCTTGCGCATCCGCGTGCACGCGCTCTTGACTGCTCGCTGCTTGACGCGACGAGTCGCATTCGCCTGTTGACCGCACCCGCGCGATTCGCATCGGATGCCGCTGCTGGGGCCGTGATCTCGCTGATCCCATGGGGTGGCGGCGCGACGGTCAGCACCGAGCGCCTGCGCTGGCCGTTGAAGCGCGAACAACTACACGAAGGGAGTACGCGCGGACTCTCCAACGAAAGTCTCGGCGCGCCGCTCATTGAAGTACATGACGGTTCACTGCTGATCAGCGAAGGGCCAAGCCTGCGTGATCATGCGCCGAGAGAGTAAGGAGGATCTGATGAGCACACGGTGGAGCCTGATGGATCTCGTGTCACTCTCGGTGATCGGGATCAGCTGCGGCGCACTCTTTGCCGGGTGGAATCTTCTCTGGGGTGCGCTCACCCCACTCTTTGCGCTGGTGCTACCACTGCAGTACTTGCTGCTCGCGGGGACCTGGGTGATCGCTGGTCCGCTCGCGGGCCTGATCATCAAGCGACGCGGCGCCGCACTCTTCGGTGAGCTGATCGCCGCGTCGGTCTCGTTCCTCCTTGCAAGCCAGTGGTCCATTGATGCGCTCTTCTCGGGTGCGGCCCAGGGGCTTGGTGCAGAAGTCATCTTCCTTCTCTTCGGGTATCGCGTCTGGGGTTGGCCCGTGGTCGTTGCCGCTGGTGCGGCCTCTGGTGTTGGCATGGCGTTACATGATCTACCGCTCTACTTTGCAGGGGTTGATGCAAGCTACGCCGTGCTGTTGGCGGCGGCGATGATCGTGAGCAGCGCGCTCCTCGGTGGCGGTGGTGCGCTGCTGCTGCATCGCGCATTGCGACGCAGCGGCGCACTTGACGCGATTGGTGCCTAAGTCGCTGCCTGAGATCGAGATCGCGGATCTGGTCTGGCGACCAGCGGGTGCCGCCGCGCCGACGCTCGATCTACGCGGTTACTCGCTGCACGTGCGTGGCGGCGAAACGCTGCTGATCAGCGGAGCATCTGGTGCCGGAAAGAGCACGCTCGCCGCCGCATGTGCCGGACTTCTCGGCACACTCGTACCTGGCGAACTGCAGGGGACGCTTCGCGTAGGCGAGTTTGACCTGGTTGCAGCGGCTGCCGCGCGTGAACCGGGCCCACCCGCAACGCTCCTTGAACAGATCGGCGTGATCCTTGCGGGTCCAGCGCCGCGCCATGCACTCCCTCGACTCACAGATGATGTGGCGCTCGCACTGGAGAGTCGCGGGGTTCCCGCCGCGTCGATCCATGTGAAGGTGCGTGACGCAATCACCTCTGTTGGACTCCAGGAGCGCGCGGGCGAGCGTGATGTGGATCGCTTGAGTGGAGGAGAGCGCGCGCTCGCTGCAGCGGCGACCGCGCTGGTGACTGAACCCGCGCTCCTGATTGCCGACGAACCACTCGCTGGTCTTGACGAGACGCGCGCCGCCGCGCTCGCAACGCAGATCAACACACTCCAGGCGACCCGCGTGCTCGTCACCCACGAGCTCGAGCCATTATGGGGAACCACCCATTCGATTCACCTTGGTGATGGGCGAGTGGTTCCGCGCTCCAACGCGCATCGCGCCGAAGCGCTCAGCGAGCCGTCTGCACCAGCCGGGTCAGGCTCGGCAACGAGCGACGTGGTCTTGCAACTCTTCGCTGCAGCGAGTGCAGATCGTCCGAACGTGCCTCCCGTGAGCATCACGATGCACGCAGGGGAGTTGGCGCTGCTGCACGGCGAGACAGGGAGCGGCAAGTCAACACTCCTCGCGCTTGCTGCAGGTGCTCTCCCACTCGATGGTGGTGAACGACACGTAGCGGATCAGGTGATCCGCTACGTCCCACAGGACCCAGGCCTGCTCCTCGGCGCGCGTTCGCTCACGCAGATGCTTGTGCCTGAGGATGTGGCGCGCGCCGAAGCGATCGCCAGAGAACTTGGCGTCGCAGATCTGATGGGCCGTCCTGCGTCTCGCTGCTCCGATGGTGAGCGTCGCCGACTCGCGCTCGTCCTCGCTGCGTCGCAGAATCCAACCATCTTGCTCGTCGATGAGCCGACGCTCGGCTTGGACGATGCGTCGGCCGCGCGTGTGATGACTCTGTTGGCTGGTCAGTCGCGCGCCGGTTGCTCCACTCTTGTTGCGACGCATGATGAGCGCGCTGCGCGTGCGGTGCCGCCGAATCTCACTCGCATCGTCCACCACCCAACGAGTACGAGCGGGGAAGCGAACGGTGGCGAGACGTCAGTGATTGGACGAGGTGTGCAACTCGCGAGCGAGTTGCTGAGCCCGAAACCGGTGAAGCGCCTGATTGGTGTCTCAAATCCGTTGACGCGCTTCGGCCTTGCGCTCTTCTGGTTTGCCCTCTCCGTGATCAGTCCAGCCACCGCGGTTGCGCAAGGTGCGATCGCACTCCCTGCGCTGCTCGTTGCCTGGAGCTCGGGCGTACAGTTTCTTGCGACGCTGCGACTCGCGCTTGCGCTCGCGCCAGCGATCGCAGGGTTAGTGATCGCGAACCTTATCGGCGGCGCAAGCCCAGAGGCGGCCTTCGGCGCGGGGCTTCGATTGGTTGCGTTTGCGGCGGGGAGCCTGGTGCTTCTCCGTCCCTTTGAGCCACTACGCCTCGCCGACGGCGCACTCCAACATCTGCGCGCGCCGTTCGCACCCACACTCACCCTTCTCGCAAGCGCGGCAACACTTCCGACGCTGATGCGCGAGGCGAGGGAGCGGCGGGCGATTCGGCGCATCTCACAGCGTCGCAGTAACCCACTCTTGCTCGTCGATCTCTTCGATGCGTCGATTCGTGCGATCCCTCGGCTGGCGATCGCACTTGAGGTGCGCGGGGTCCGCCTCCCGTCGCGAGCCCGCCCTGCGAGCACATCACGACCCTCAACTTTTGGTCGTGCGGATCTGCTGATCATCCTGTTGAGCGCGGGGGGTCTACTCGTGAGCATTGCGCGTGTGCTGATTGAACGCCTTACACTCGCCGCATGAGTCCACTCGACGCGCGGCCAGATGTCGGAGACGTAGCTCCGCCCTTTCAACTGCGCGACGCTGATGGAGTTGAGCATTCACTGAGCGCCGCTGCTGGTAGTTGGCTCGCCCTCTACTTCTATCCAAAAGACGACACTCCTGGATGCACGATTGAAGCCTGTGAGTTTCGTGACGCGGAGCGCGCACTGCAGGAGGCCGGTGCGATCGTCTGGGGGGTGAGCCCAGATGACGAGGCGAGCAAGGTCGCCTTCCGCGACAAGTTCCAACTTAACTTCCCCATCCTTGCCGACGTGGGCCACGAGGTGGCCGAGGCGTATGGGGTTTGGGGGGAGCGCACGGTGGGGGATCGCACCTTTACGGGGACGCATCGCGTCACGTTCCTGATCAACCCTCAGGGGAGGGTGGCACGGGTCTGGGGTAGTGTCACGCCGACCGGTCATGCGGCGGAAGTGCTCGCGGAGATCGAGGCGCGACGAGCC
>JBJTVF010000008.1:0-16492 GCA_046081085.1 Candidatus Limnocylindrus sp. | reverse complement strand
CTGCAAGGTGGCGAACCCGATCCCGGAGGCGCTCCTCGAGCGGCTGAGTGTGGGGTGATGCGCGTCGCGCTCCAGAGAAGTGAGAGTGGTTCGCATGGGGCTATTCTGTGGCATCGGCGTGCCATCGTGTGCCTCCCGAGGGGACCCAGCAGGTATGTGCTGTATCTGCCCTCACTTGTGGGTGGGAGCGCCGATGTGCCTACAATGAGCACGGATTCCGCGGGAGTAGCTCAGTTGGTAGAGCACTTGCCTTCCAAGCAAGATGTCGCGAGTTCGAGCCTCGTCTCCCGCTCCAGCTCCTCTTCTTGATCGCCCTACTTCGCGTCGGTACCTCTACTTTGAGTCGGCAACAACGGTGCGTGCCACGCGCTTGGCGAGTGCGAGGATCGTGACCATTGGGTTGACGCCGATCGCCGTGGGGAAGAGTGAGCCGTCCGCAACGTATAGTCCTTTGATCAGGCCGCCGTGCGGATCGCTACTGCGTGGGCGACTGCTGGAGCGTACGCGACCATACGGATCGCAAGCGTGTTCCACTGGGTCGCCTCCCATTCGCGCCGTGCCCATCTGATGCGCGGAGAAGACGGTGCCACGGTTCGGCGAGAAGTCAAAGCGCGTGAGTTGGCGCTGCAGCACCTGGAAGGCCTCAACGCCATCACGACGGCGCCACGCAACCGGTGGTGAGCCCGCGGCGATCACCTCGCTCGCTCCTGCCGCCTCCGCCAACCGAACAAGAGATCCAAGCGCAGCGCGCAGAGTCCGTTCATCTCGTGGGGTGGTGCGGTATTCGATCTTTGCAAAGCCGTTGCGTGTCTCGCTGATACGACCGCCCCCATCGTCTTTGGCGATCGCCAAGAACGGTGCGATGTGTGGTGCGAGCCGCATCAACCGTTGGTGCTCGTCGCGACTCGTCCAGGGGATCCCGAGCGCAAGGAGCCCGGGGTGACCCGGCGCACTCTCAATGATGTAGCCGTTGCGGTCTTCCATTGGCTCAATGAACTCTTCGCTCTTCGCGGCCTGCATCGTGCCGCGCCACATCTCGATCTTCTCGGGGAAGATGCCAGCCGCCAGCGTCACCGGATGAAGTCGCAGGTTCTGGCCGATGGCAGGATGTGTGAGGCCGCTGCGGCGCAGGAGGAGTGGTGTGCGAAGCGCACCGGCACTTACCACCACTTGTGCGGCGACGATCTCCAGCTGGCGTGGTGAACCAGCACGCGTTCCGAGCGTTGTGACAGCACCACGGACGACGCCGTCACTGATGATGAGTCGTTCTGCCTTGCAGTCTGGGATGAGATGCGCACCCGCTTCCAACGCCTGGGGGAGGTGCAGCCGGAGCGTGGACTGCTTGGATCCGCGCTTGCACCCAAATGGGCAGGTGCCACAGTCGCCGCACGCCCCCCGATTCATCTGAATGCTCTCGCCACTCCAGTCGCGTGCGATTGCACCGCGTAGGAGCGCAGCATCCTTTGGAGGGGTGCTTGCCGATGGTTGGGTGCTGAGTTCCCGCAGCACCTCGTTGAGATCTTGCTTGAAGCGCGGCGAGGCGATCCCTTTGACGCCATGCTGCTCCTCCCACTCTTGCCGAACCCGATTAGGGATAGGGATCGAGGTCATCCAGTTGACCGTGGTTCCTCCGCCTACCGTGCCGCCAGCGAGGATGGCGATGTGGGCGTCATCGGTCGCGGTAAATCCCGAGTCTAGGTAGAGGCGTTCATACGCGTCTCGTTCTCTGGTCGGGAAGCTCCGTTCGTCATACAGCGCGCCCGCCTCAATCACCATGACGCGTTTCCCGGCGCGCGCGAGATCGCGGGCCACGGAGCCTCCGCCCGCACCGGAGCCGATCACCAGAACATCGACGGCGATTCGCTGCGCCTGTTGCGGATCGAACGCGACAAGCTTGGAGTAGTCGCGCGTGGCGGCGTTCGGTTTTGGGTTGTAGCCGATTGACTTTAGGCGTGCACGGAGCCTTGGATCGCCTGGTTCGTCTGCATCCGCATACGCGAGGAAGCAGAGTAACTTGCGCAATGCGGATGCGGCGCTACGAATCAGCGGGATTCGATGCTGCACCCAGTGCTGAAGGTAGGCATCCCGCTCTTCGCCACGCAGGTTGCTGTACTTCACGGCCCGTCCGCCGATCAGGAGACTCCCTGCGCGCGTCTCAATGAGGCGCAACACCAGTCGTAACTGGCTCACGAGCTCTGGATCAACGACGGTTGCGAACGCGCGCTCTGCGGCCGCCGCTCGTGCAGTTCCGCCACCCGGGACAAACCCTTCAGCGAGGGCGGCGAGGGTGCGCCGTTCGGCGGACGACAGGACCTCCTGCGACTTAGGGGTCCGCTTCGCCGTACTCATGACGCCTATCTTGCCGTGTTCGCGCTCGCGCGGCTGACGAGGGTCGCCTGCTGCGCTACGATCACAGCCGTTGGCGCGTGGCCAAGCGGTAAGGCACCTGCCTCTGGAGCAGGGGATCCTAGGTTCGAATCCTAGCGCGCCAGCCAACCTCTCCGATCAAGATCTGTGCGCTAGTTCAGCGCCGAGAGCCATGCTTGCACCGCGTGGGTGAAGGCTGCGGGGTCCTCTTCGAATGGCACATGGCCGAGCCCTGGCAGCACCACGAATGTGGCGGCAGGGATCGCGTCGCTGATCGCCTGGCCAGCATCGAGCGGGACCCACGTGTCGTCGCTCCCCCAGAGGATCATCGTTGGGATCGGCGCGCCGCTGCGCGCGACGATCTCGTCGATTGGGCGCGGGATAGCGTTCTTCCTTCCGTCTCGAAGAATTCCAAGCAGCGCAGCGTCCCACTCGGGGAGCCGCGATGCGGCGGCATAGCCGCGAATCGTCTCTGGCGTGGCGGCGGACTTCACGGCGAAGGCGGAACTCAGCAGGGTGCCGAATGTCGCCTCGGAGAATGCGCTGCGGATCAGGATGCGCGCGGCGCGTCGGATGGGGGTGACCTGAAGTGCCGCCGACGCTGGGGTGTCGCCAAAGGTCGCAGCGATCGCCGCATCGACGAGGAGAAGTCCGCGCACGCGCTCGGGCGCGAGTTCGGCCACCCATGAGACGACGTTGCCACCCATGCTGTGACCTACGAAGACTGCCTCCTCGATGTTCATCTGGTCCAACAACGCGAGGACAAATCGGGCGTGTGATGCGTGGTCGTAGGCTCCACTCCAGCCCTTCTCCGCAAGTCCAAACCCAGGAAGATCAATCGCAATCACGTGCCAGCCACTCGTGGCGAGCGGACCCATGACCTGCCGCCAACCAAACGTGCTCCCGCCGAACCCGTGTACGAGGACCAGCGCTGGGTCACTGCCACGCCCCGCGGTTGCTACGACGGTGCGGCGCCCATCAACGGCAACGACGTTGGCGTTCGGTGCTGCACCAGTCGTGAGCAGTTCCTCCGGTCGAGCCTCTGCTCCAGACGGGAGATCAATGAGAAATGGGAGGAGCGCAACCAGAAGGAGGAGACGCAAGGCCCTGTTCAACATGCGCTTCATCTGCACATCATCTCAGATCAGCCGCGTCTGGTCATCTGCTGATAACGCACGGCGCTATCATCTTGGTTATGGCAGCGCCTCGCGTCCTCTTCCTATGCACCCACAATTCGGCCCGCTCACAGATGACAGAGGCGCTGTTGCGTGCGCGCTCTCGCGGTCGGGTTCAGGTCGAGAGCGCGGGGACTGAGCAGACCTTCGTTCGGCCGCTGGCCCTGAGAGCGCTCGCCGAGGTCGGCATCGATGCTTCGGCGCAGACGAGCAAGACGCTCGATCGTTTCCTCGACGAGCACTTCGACTACGTGATCACCGTCTGCGATACGGCAAACGACGCATGTCCAACCTTTCCCCATGCGGGCGCACGCGAGCACTGGTCGCTCCCGGATCCCTCGAAGGCGACTGGGAGTGAGGAGCAACAGCTCGAGGTGTTTCGCGAAGTTCGGGATGACCTAGAACGGCGCATCATGGATCTCCTGCGACGATTGGAGGCGAGCCAGGCGTAAGTCGCCTCCGAGGAGCGAGGTTTAGCGACGCCCTCGCTGAAGGCGGACCATTTGCGCTTTGGCAATCAGGTCCCTCGGGAAGTCGAGCAAGATCGGTTCGTAGCCCACTGGAATCTCAATTGACAGTGCCGCCTTCGTTAACTTGCGGACCAGCGTCAGTTTCTCCATCTCATCTGGCGCAACGAAGCTGATCGCCTCACCAAGCGCACCAGCGCGACCGGTGCGGCCGATGCGGTGGACGTAGTCTTCGGGGTCGAAGGGGAGCTCGTAGTTGATCACGGCGGGGAGCGCTTCGATGTCAAGGCCGCGCGCTGCAACATCGGTGGCGACCATCACGCGTGCTTCGCCTGCCTTGAACGCGGCTAGTGCCTTGTTGCGCTGCTTCTGGTCTTTGTCGCCGTGAATCTCCACGACGTTGTGGCCGTTGCGGTGCAGGAAGTCGCCCAAACGATTCGCCTCAACCTTTCTGTTGACGAATACGAGCGTCTGGTCCCAATCTTTCGTTTTCAGCAGATCACTGAGCAGCGCGCGGCGGCGGCGGTCATCTACCGGCATGATGATTTGCCGTACGTTCTCGTTGGTCTGATTCCGTCGTGCAACCTCCACGGTCACGGGATCATGGAGAAAATCATGAGCGAGCGCGCGGATTGGTTCGGAGAACGTGGCCGAGAAGAGGAGGCTCTGCCGCTTCTTTGGGATCAGCGCAAGGATGCGCTTCAGGTCTGGCATGAAACCCATGTCGAGCATTCGGTCGGCTTCGTCGAGGACCAGAATTGAAACTTGAGAGAGGTTGACCGTCTTGGAGCCGGCGTGATCAAGGAGTCGGCCAGGCGTGGCGATGAGGATCTCCACCCCCGCGAGGAGCATCTTCTGCTGTGGCGGCATTGGCACGCCCCCGTAGACAACCCCACTGCGTAGTGGGAGGTGCTTCCCGTAGGTGGTGCAGCTCTCGGAGATCTGCACGGCGAGTTCGCGTGTAGGCGTCAGCACGAGTGCGCGCACGGGGTGACGCGCCGGGCTCGGAGAGGGAGTCGCAAACGGTTTGAGGAGGTGCATGATCGGCAACACGAATGCCGCTGTCTTCCCCGTGCCAGTCTGCGCCGCACCAAGAAGGTCGCGCCCTTGAAGGACGTGTGGGATCGCCTGCTCCTGGATTGGGGTGGGCTCGGTATATCCCTCAGCGGCAACGGCGCGCAGGAGCTCGGGAGCAAGGTTCAATTCGGTGAATGTGGGCATCTGGGGGCAGCGTACCCGACTACGGGGGATAGGGTGCGATGATCGGGGTATGAGCAACGATGCAACGCTTCTTCGCGCGCTCGCTCCCGCGGCACCGCTTGCCGCGCGGATGCGGCCAGCCACGATTGACGAGGTGGTGGGACAGGAGGCACTCGTTGGTCCTGGTGCGCCGCTCCGTCGCCTCCTAGAGCGCGGTGAGACACCATCGCTACTCCTCTGGGGACCACCAGGCTCCGGCAAGTCAACGCTTGCGGCCGTCATTGCCGCTGCTGTTCGCGCCGTCCCCACCGGTCTCTCAGCAACAAGCGATGGTGTGGCTGAGGTACGAAAGGCGGTCGCCGCCGCAGGAGAGCGTCGTGCGCATGGTGAACAGACGCTCCTCTTTATTGATGAGCTTCACCGATTCAGTCGCACGCAGCAGGATGCGCTGCTGCCGCATGTTGAGTCAGGAACGATCATCTTGGTCGGTGCAACCACGGAGCCGCCTCCGCGTGCCATCTCTCCAGCGCTCCTTTCACGGATGCGAACCTTCCGCCTTGCGCCACTCACCCACGAAGCGCTCGCCACGCTGCTCCAGCGTGCACTCGACGACGCGCGCGGGTTTGGCGGCAAGGTTTCTGTTGATGAAGATGCGCGACGACAGTTGATTGGGTTCGCCGCTGGGGATGCACGACGCATGTTGACGCTGCTCGACCTTGCCGTCCTCATGACGCCCGCAGGGAGCGCTGTGACGCCGAACGAGGTACTCCTCGCCGCGCAAGATCGGAGCCTGCCGTATGACCAGTCCGGCGTCACTTCGGCGCTGATCAAGAGCATTCGCGGCAACGATCCCGATGCGGCGATTTGGTGGCTGGCTACCGCGCTTGAAGGGGGCGAGGATCCGCGCATCATTGCACGAAGACTGCTTGTCTCCGCCTCTGAAGATGTGGGAAACGCCGATCCCGCCGCACTCCAGCTCGCCGTGGCAGCGGCGCAGGTGGTGGAGCTCGCCGGATCACCAGAGTGCGACTACGCGTTGGCTCAAGCGGTGACGTATCTCGCCTCAGCGCCAAAATCACCGCGCGCCGGCGAGGCGCTCGCCGCCGCACGTGAACAGATTGCATTGGCGGGACTGTTCCCAGTGCCAGGACATCTGCGCGCCGCAGCGAAGACCTATCAGTCGCCGCACGCTGCGGGTGAGCCGTTTGATCTTGCGCAGGAGTATCTGCCGAGCGAGATCGGGACGAAGCGTTTTTACGATCCTTCCGGAAGTGGCGCTGAAGCGCTTCTGCGCGATCGCATTGCGCAGTTGCGCGCCACTCGTACAGCGAACGGCGCTCGGGCCGCGGAGTGACGAGAGCGCGTTAGGCGAGTCCGTGCTGCAGGAGCAGCGCGTGATCGCCGAGTATTTCAGCGGTCGTTGCGTCGGCAACGATGCGTCCGCCACCCATCACGATGCTGCGAGAGAAAGCGGCACGCGCAAGCTCAAGATCGTGGGTGCTGACGATCAGCGTTTGTCGCAACGTCCCCAGAAGTTCGATCAGCTCGCGGCGTCCACGCGGATCGAGGCCGGCAGACGGCTCGTCAAAGACGAGGATGCTCGGCTCCATGGAGAGCACGGTGGCGAGCGCCACGCGCTTCCGCTGGCCAATGGAGAGGCGCATTGGTGGCCGAGTGGCAAGGTCGAGTGCCCCGACAGCGGCGAGGGCTGCTTCGACACGGTCGTGCACCGCACCAGCGTCAAGGCCCATGTGGATTGGACCAAAGGCCACGTCCTCCCACACGGTCGGCGAGAAGAGTTGATCGTCTGGGTCTTGGAAGACAAGTCCAACCTCCGCGCGCACGCGACCGATCGTCTCGTCTGAAACGTTCATCCCTGCAACGCGCACACTTCCATGGGTTGGTCGGTAGATCCCATTCAGGTGCAACATCAACGTGCTCTTACCCGCACCATTCGGTCCAAGGAGCGCCACCTTCTCGCCGCGCCCAATGTGCATGTCAACGCCGCGGAGCGCTTCGGTGCCGTCGGGATATCTGAAGTGAAGGTGCTCGAGGTGCACCCAGTGGTCATCACCTGTCGGTTCGCCGGCGTGGACGTGCGGGTGCGCATGTGCGGCAGGGAGCCCTGCATGCGAGTGGCTGTGACTATGCGCGTCGCTCATCTCAGAACCTTGGCAGAAGCGCACCGGCGGCGCTGATCAGTGCAAAGGCGGCCAAGGCAAGGGCCGCCTTCTGCAGGATGCGAGGGTCGGACTGCTGCAGTCCACCGAACGAGAGCGAGCCACGTGCCCCGCGCGCGGTTGCCGCTTCCTCGACGCGGGCTGCGCGCGCATATGCGCGCAAGAAGAGAGCACCAGCGAGGTTCCCGGTGACCCGAGCACGCCACGGAATGGTGCCGCCGGCGCGCTCGCGCGTCTCGCCAATGGGACTTGCGGAACGTGAGGAGCGCGCGCGAAGCATCCGTGTCGCCTCGTTGCGAAGGAGGTCAAGATATCGAATGGTGAGACCCGCGCTTGTCGCGATCGTGTCTGGGAGCTTGAGCGCGCGTAGCGACCCGACGATGCTCTCAATTGGGTAGAGCCTGACCAAGATCAGTGCAACCTGGACGGAGATCCACGCCTTCAGCGCTGTGGTAAGGATCATGCGGAGTCCCGCGCCACTCACACTGAGGCTGATCGCCCCCAGCTCGCCCGCCCAGATGATCTCGTCACTGCGCGTGAAGAGGAGGGGGAGTGCCGCAACGACGAACGGGAGCGCGACGAGCGCGCGTCGCGCGAGCTGCGTGGGCGCGATCCCGTTGAGTGCGGCAACCGTGGCCACCGCAAGCCAGACGAGCAGATAGGCGAGATAGCTCCCCGTTGGGAGTAGAGCAACAGCGAGAGCAACCAGCAGCGTGGTAACGATCGCCGCGCGTGCATCTTGGCGACCGGTTGCGATCATCTGCTACGCCGAACGGCGCCGCGCCGCAACTCGTCCGAGCAGAAGAAGGATCACGACCACAACGGCGACGCCAACAGCACCAGCCAGAATCGTGGAAGCAGTTCCATCAAGTCCTGGAATGGTGTAGTCCGGCAACAGTTCGAATGCTGGTCCCTGGCCCTGGTCCAGGAATCCGAGATCTTCTGCGACGTGCTCAAGCCCATCGGGGCTTGCCGACGCGAAGAGAGCTGCAAGGCTCACCGTGATCAGCGCGATCACTGAACCGAGCGCAATGCGCCGGGGCGCTGACGCACCTCGCTCGGAGGTGCGGGCGCTCAAGATGTCTGGCGCACTCGCGCTGATGAATCCGATCGCACCGACGGTGATCAGTGCCTCGCCCACGCCAATGAGTGCATGGGTTCCAAGCATCGCAGGGAGGCCAATACCAATGTCAGTGGTTCCTGAGATGCCGAGCTGCAGCGTGGTGAATCCGGCTGCCGCCATGACCGAAAGCCACGCGGCGAATCCGGCGCCCACAAACTGACCTCTACGTCCGCCACCGAACACCTCGGAAGTTCCGCGCGCGACGAGCGATCCAGCGAGCGTGCCAATGACGCCCATGTTGAAGATGTTTGCGCCGAGCACCAGGAGCCCTCCGTCTTGAAAGAGGAGTGCCTGGATGCCGATCACGGTTGCCATCACGATGCTCCCCGCCCACGGGCCGAGCAGCACGCCCGCAAGCACGCCACCAAGAAGGTGGCCGCTGGTTCCGGCGGCAACTGGGAAGTTGAACATCTGCGCGGCGAAGATGAACGCGCCAGCAACCCCCATGAGAACCGTTCGCGCTCGGGCGTTCGTGCGCTCCACTGCAATTCGTCGCAGGGCAATTCCGATCACCACGGCAGTTGCAACCCAGAGTGCGATCGACACCTCTGGAGCAAGGAAACCGTCGGGAATATGTAGAGACGGGAACATTGAGACCTCCAATTCAACAGTCGAACTTCAGGCTCGAACTGCGCTGAGTCTATCGCAACATGTTGCAATAAGCATCCCCTATCCTGCTTAGATGGCACCTGGACGTGCGGGAGAGGGTCTGACCGAAAGGCTTCAGGTCGCGCTGAAGGGGCGCGGGCAGCGCTGGACTGAGCAGCGGCAGATCATCGTGGACGTCCTCGCCGCCTCCGACGGGCATGCGACGGGTGCGGAACTCATTGAACGAGTGCGGGAGCAGGACCCGAGCGCAACCCCGTCGACGGTGTATCGCACGCTCGACCTCCTCGAAGAGCTCGGCCTTGCGCGGCACCATCACGGACCTGATGGGCGCGAGACCTATCACTTAGAAGATACGGTGGAGCACGGCCACCTCCATTGCCGCGGTTGCGGTGCGGAGCAGGAGTTGGACGCCGCCGGCGCGGCGCCAATCCTGAAGGCGATCACAACTGCGACCGGGTTCAGCGCCGACCTCGACCATCTTTCGGTGCTAGGCCTCTGCGCCGTATGCCGCGCAGCGCAAGGCGAATAGCGCCGAGGCCTGGGCAGAAGGGTAAACTCGCGGGGAGTGGCGCACCTCATGCGCCAGCAGAAGATAAGGATGGACCCATGGCTGAGAAGCTGAAGATCACGTACGCCACCCTCTCCGACTCCAACGAGGAGATCCATAAGGGGTATGAGGCGGGTCTCGCCGAGGCGCGCACCCTTCTTGGCGCGAGCTACGGTAACTTCGTCGACGGGAAGTGGCTCACGGACGGTCCGACCTTTGAGAAGCGCACGCCAATTGACGGCTCCGTTGTTGGAACGTTCGCGAAGGGCGATCGCAACACCGCAAAGAGTGCGATCGCAGCAGCAAAGGCAGCCTTTCCCGCCTGGTCATCACGTCCCTGGGAGGAGCGCGTCAAGCTGATTCGCGCCGCTGCGGAGTTGATCAGCGATCGGCAGTTCCTCTACTCCGCACTCCTCTCTATTGAGGTAGGGAAGAATCGCCTCGAAGCCCTCGGCGACGTAGAGGAGACGGCCGACTTCTTCCGTATCTACGCGAGCGAGGTTGAGCGCAACAAGGGCTACCACCATCCGATGGGGAACCTCGGTGATGCGAAGGTTCAGACACTGACGGTATTGAAGCCGTACGGCGTGTGGGCGGTGATCAGCCCGTTCAACTTCCCGTTCGCGCTGATGGGCGGCCCGGTGGGTGGTGCCCTCGTTGCTGGCAACACCGTGGTGTTGAAGCCATCATCTGATGCGCCGCTCTCTGCGGTGCTTCTCGCACGCGCGATCAAGGATGCGGGCATTCCCGACGGCGTCTTCAACATGGTGATGGGACCCGGCGACAGCGTCGGCGCTGAGCTTCAGGAGAATCTGGACGTGGCAGGCATCACGTTCACAGGCTCATCCGAAGTAGGGATGCAGGTCTTCCGCTCATTTGCAAAGAACTATCCGAAACCCGTGATCGTGGAGATGGGGGGCAAGAATCCAACGATCATCTCCAAGCATGCCGATCTTGAAAAGGCGGCAGAAGGCGTGATGCGTTCTGCGTTTGGACTTGGTGGGCAGAAGTGCTCCGCAAACAGCCGCGTCTACGTCGAGAGCCCTGTGCACGACGAGTTCGTGAAGCTGCTCGTGGAGAAGACGAAGGCGTTGAAGGTTGGCGATCCAACGGTGCGCGGAATCTTCCTCGGGCCGATCATCAACCAGCGATCCGTGGATACGTTCCTCGCCGCCTGCGACGAGGCGAAGCGCGACGGCAAGATCGAAGTTGGTGGTGGCAGGCTCACCGACGGTGATCTTGCACAGGGATTCTATGTTGCCCCAACGGTGGTGAGCGGGCTCCCAGCAACGCATCGGCTCTTTAGGGAAGAACTCTTCGTGCCGTTCGTTGCGGTGACCAAGGTGAGCTCCTTCGCAGAAGGCATCGCACTTGCCAACGAGAGCGATTACGCGCTTACGGCGGGCTGCTTCACCGAGGACGAGAAGGAGATTCGCACCTTCCTCGACACGATCCATGGTGGCGTGATCTACGTGAATCGTCGCGCTGGCTCGACCACGGGCGCCTGGCCGATGGTCCAGCCGTTTGGCGGCTGGAAGAAGTCAGGGACAACTGGGAAGTCGGGTGGCGGCCTCTATTACGTGCCGCAGTACCTGCGCGAGCAGAGCCAGACGATCGTTCGCTAGACGAATCCGCCAGCGGCCCGCACGAGGGAGGGGGTTACGAGGGGCCTGCCCCCTCGTATACACTTCGCATACAACGTATCCACTAGGAGGCTGCGATGACCGTGATTGAGAAGCCCCAGGCGTGGCCAGCGAGCCTCCCTCACCTCGTCACCGAGGTGCCGGGGCCGAAGGCACTCGCCCAGGTAGCCGCCGACCAGGCGGTCGTCTCCAACAGCCTCCCGCGCGCATATCCGTTTGCCCCAGTGCGCGGATTCGGCATGGGCGTTGAAGATCAAGATGGGAACGTCTTCCTTGACTTTTGTGCTGGCATCGCGGTGAACTCCACGGGCCACTGCCATCCGAGAGTGGTCGACGCGGTGGTGCAACAGGCACAGCGACTTCTTCACTACAGCGCGTCAGACTTCTACGAACAGCGCTATCAAGAGCTGGCCAGTGCCCTCGCCGCGTCGGCACCATGGAAGGGGCCATCAAAGGTACTTCTCCAGAATTCAGGGACTGAAGCGGTCGAGGCGTCCATCAAACTCGCGCGCTACATGAGTGGCCGACAGTGGATCGTTGGATTCGTCGGCGGCTTCCACGGTCGAACGCTCGGCGCGCTGACGCTCACCAACTCCAAGGCGAAGTACCACGCGCACTTCGGCCCACTCGCTCCAGGCTTCCTCCACGTGCCGTTCGGCAGCGAAGGACTCGACGAACTCGAAGAGCGCATCATTGCGCGCACCATTCCAGGTGACGAGATCGCTGCGTTTGTGGTGGAGCCAGTTCAAGGCGAAGGCGGCTACGTGGTACCAGATAAGGACTTCTTCCCGCGTCTCAAGCAGATTGCGGACAAGTACTGCATTGCGATCGTTGTTGACGAGGTTCAGTCTGGCGTTGGTCGCACTGGGAAGATGTGGGCCATTGAACATTTCGGCATCGAGCCAGACATCGTTGCAACGGCAAAGGGGCTCGGCTCTGGTATGCCGATCGGCGCCGTGATTGCCAAGGAGCACTGGATGCGATGGAAGCCCGGTTCCCACGGCTCAACGTTCGGTGGGAACCCGGTTGCCGCCGCGGCGGCGATCGCCACCCTTGAAGTGATCCGCGACGAGAAGTTGATGGAGAACGCGGTGGCGCGCGGCAAGGAGGCCGTTGACGGCCTGCGCGCGTCGCTCAAGGGGAGCAGCCTCGTCACCGACATTCGTGGCATCGGTCTGATGATCGGCGTGGACTTCGTGGATGGCGACGCAGCGGCAGATGTTGAGCTGGAGGCGTTCAAGCGCGGACTTCTCGTTCTGACGTGTGGCGATCGCGGGGTGCGCATGAGCCCACCGCTGGTCGTCAACGCCGAAGAGATCAAGACGGCGGTGCGTATCTTCGCCGAGGCTGCAGCGGCCGTCGCCGCGCGGCGCTAGTAGCAGCGCGGAACTCGGCGTGTCCGGATCATCCGGATCCAAGGCCCTCAGCATGCGCGACGCCATCGCTGCGCACGTCCATGATGGCGACACGGTAGCGATCGAAGGATTCACGCACTGCATCTCCTTTGCGGCGGGGCACGAGATCATCCGCCAGAAGCGCCGCGATCTGACCCTTGCGCGCATGACGCCAGATCTGGTCTATGACCAGATGGTGGCTGCCGGTTGCGCCAAGAAGCTGATCTTCAGCTGGCTTGGTAACCCTGGCGTTGGATCGCTGCACGCCATACGGCGTCGCACCGAACCCGCCGCGCTGGCCGCAGGCGAGACGCTCCTGGAGATGGAGGAGTACAGCCACCACGGCATGGTCGGCCGATACGTTGCGGGGGCCCATCGTCTCCCGTTCTACCCGCTTCGTTCGTATTCGGAGAGCGACCTGCCGAAGGTGAACCCGCACATCCGACAGGTGGAGAGCCCCTACGGTAACGGGAAGATCTGGGCGGTGCCGCCACTGAATCCAGACGTGACGATCATCCATGCGCAGCGCGCCGATCACGAAGGGAACGTGCAGATGTGGGGCCTCCTCGGCTGCCAGAAGGAGGCGGCCTTTGCGGCGAAGCGTGTGATCGCGGTGGTGGAAGAGATCGTGCCAACGAGTGTGATTCGCGCCGATCCGAATCGCACGATCGTTCCGGGACTCATTGTGGACGCTGTGGTGCACGAGCCGTTCGGCGCACACCCTTCCTATGTGCAGGGTGACTATGACCGTGACAACGCCTTCTATCGCGAGTGGGACACGATCAGCCGCGATCCCGCAGCAACCGAGGCGTGGCTGAAGGAGTGGGTCTACGACCTTCCAGATCGCGCCGCCTATGTTGCAAAGTTCGGCGCGTCGTATTTCGAGGGACTCACCCCACCATCCGCTCCGTCGGGAGTCGTTGACTACGGGGATTACCGATGAGTGGGCAGCAGCCGGCGAGCCGCAACGAGCTGATGGTGGTGGCGGCGGCGCGTGCACTTGCGGGGAAGCGCGTCTGCTTCGTGGGGGTTGGCCTGCCGAACATTGCGGTGAACCTGGCGAAGCGCACCGTGGCGCCGCAGATGGAGCTTGTCTACGAAGCGGGCGTCTTCGGCGCGAATCCTGCACGGCTTCCGCTCTCGATTGGCGACCCAACCATTGTCACGGGCTCCACGGCGACCGTCTCCATGCACGACCTATTCGGCCTCTACTTGCAGGGTGGTCGCATCGATGTCGGCTTCCTCGGCGGTGCGCAGATTGATAGGTATGGAAACTTGAACACCACGGTGATCGGCGACTATGCCGCGCCAAAGACACGCCTGCCGGGATCAGGTGGCGCGTGCGAGATTGCCATCAACGCAAAAGAGATCATGGTGATCATGCGACAGAGCACACGAAGTTTTGTGTCGACCCTTGACTTCCGAACCTCGCCAGGACACCTCGGTGGCGCCGTCGCATCCGCCACCTTGCGACGTGAGCAAGGGTGGGGCGGGAGTGGACCATCGGTGGTGGTGACGGATCTCGCCGTGTACGGATTCAACAGTGACGGCGAAATGGAGCTGCGCAGCATTCACCCTGGCGCAACACTGGATGAAGTGAAGTCCACGATTGGATGGGAGATTCGCGTGCCAAAAAACGTTGTTGAGACTCCAGCGCCAACCGCTGAGGAGTTGCGCCTCATTCGTGAAGAGCTAGATCCAACCGGCGCATATGTTTAGGGGCAAACATGAGTAACGCAAAGATCTTTAGTCGCGGAGGCACAGCACTCCCACGAGCGGTCAGCGGTGATGGCGCTTGGATCACCGATGCGAGCGGCCGGCGATATCTAGACGCGGCTGGCGGCGCCATCGTGGTGGGTGTTGGACATGGGCGCGCAAGCATTGCCGCGGTGGCGGCAGATCAGACGGCGAAGATTGCGTATGCCCATGGGAGTGCCTTCACCGCCGACGCGCTCGAGGTGTGGGCAGAAGAGCTCGGGCCACTCCTTCCAATGGATGGAGCGTCGCTTTATCCGGTGTCGGGGGGTTCGGAGGCCGCTGAGACGGCGTTGAAGATGGTGCGCGCCTACTGGTTGGCGCGTGGCGAACCCGAGCGAACCGTGGTGGTGAGCCGATGGGGGAGTTACCACGGCAACACGCTCGGTGCGCTCGACCTTTCAGGTCGACGCGGACTTCGCGCACCATACGAGCCGTGGCTCGGACGATTCGAACATGTTTCGGCTGCGTATCCGTATCGCGCGGGGCTCGACGGAGCGAACGCAATTGGAACAGGTGCCGAGGCGGTCGCCGAACTGGATGCGCTCTTGCACCGCGTCGGCCCCGGTCGCATTGCCGCGTTTGTTGCCGAGCCGATTGCTGGCGCCACTCTCGCGGGTGCAGTCCCGCCCGATGACTACTGGCCACTTGTGTCGGATTGGTGCACGCGGAACAGCGTGCTCTTGGTTGCGGATGAAGTGATGACCGGATTCGGGCGAACGGGAACCTGGTTCGGCGTGAACCACTGGGGACTCCGCCCCGATCTTCTCCTTGCGGCGAAGGGTGCAACGAGTGGCTACTGGCCGTTCGGTTTCGTCGCACTCTCCGGGCGAGTTGCTGAGCCGCTGATCAACTCAGGCTTCGTGCACGGTTTCACCTACAGCCACTCCATTCCAGGTGCCGCGGTCGCACGCGCCGTGTTGCGGGTCCTTCGAGATGAGAAGCTCGTGGAGGCGTCGGCCGCCCGTGGGCTGCAACTGCGCGCCGCGCTCAGCGACGCGCTCAGCGGCGAGCCGTGGGTTGGTGAGATTCGTGGACGCGGCCTCCTGATCGGCGTCGAGCTTGTGGCTGATGCGCAGAGCAAACTGCCGCATCCGCGGAGCGCTCGGATCACCGAGCGGGTGCTCGCCGAAGCGAAGAGCTCTGGCGAAGAGGGGCTCCTGCTCTACAGCGCAACGGGCCAAGCGAACGGTAGCGACGGCGATCAGTTGGTGATCGGTCCGCCGTTTGTCATTGGCGACCAAGAGATTGATCGCATCGCTCGAGGAACCGCCGACGCGATTCGTACGATCCGCGAAGGGTCCTAGCGGCCGACCGCCGCGAGGATCGCGAGCGACTTAGCCGGAGATCTCCAGCGAGATCGCAACGTTTCCCGCGAGCGCTGATGAGATCGGGCAACCACCCTTCGCCGCCTCAGCGAGCTCGCTGAACTTCGCCGCGTCAAGACCGGGGACCACACCCTTCAACGTAAGCGCCGATTTTGTGACGCGCCATCCCGCCTCAACCTTCTCAAAGGTGATCGTTGCGGAAACGTCGAGCCGTTCGGCTGGTGTGCTGTTGCGGGCAAGACCGCCGGAGAGGGCCATCGCGAAACAGGAGGCGTGCGCCGCCGCGAGCAGCTCTTCAGGGGAGGTGACACCCTCATGCGATTCGGATCGACGTGGCCAGCTGACGGGGAGTCCGCCGAACGCGCCACTCTCTACCGTGGTGATCTCGCCTGATCCTTCGAGAAGGGTGCCGTTCCAGGTCGCCGAAGCGGTTCGCGTCGTCATGTTTACGCTCCTTAATCAAACTCCGTACCCGCAGCGCATTCGGCAGGCATCCGCAATACTAATGCGGACGGCGCCGGAACTCCGCGGCCGCGCAAAACCACTGGAGGTCTCTGTGTTCATCCTCACGAAGCTCGCGGTCGCACGACGAAGTGTCACCATCCTGATCGCCCTCGCGGTATTCGGTGGTGGTGTGGCGAGCTGGGGGAGCCTGAAGCAGGAGCTGCTCCCGAACATCGACTTCCCAATCGTTACGGTGATCG
>JBJTVF010000007.1:0-2217 GCA_046081085.1 Candidatus Limnocylindrus sp. | reverse complement strand
CCGAAGAGCGAGAGGACGGCAAGTGCGAACGCGATATCGGTCGCCATCGGCACACCCCAGCCGCGGAGAGAGGCCCCGTCGCCCGCGATGTTGAAGGCAACGTAGAGCAGCGCCGGGGCGATCATCCCACCAAACGCAGCGGCGATCGGAACGATGGCACGGGCTGGCTTAGCGAGCGATCCGTGAAGGAACTCGTGCTTCAGTTCAAGGCCGACCACGAAGAAGAAGAGTGCGAGCAAACCGTCTGCAATCCACGCCCGAACGGTGAGGTCAAGGTGCAGTTCGGCGGGTCCGATACGAAGTTCGCGGACACTTTCATATGCACCAGAGAGGGGCGAGTTTGCGAGGAGCATCCCCGCGGTTGCCGCAATGAGGATCAGCCCGCCACTGAACGTCTCGTTCTTGAGGAAGTCTGCGATGCGCCTTCGCTCAACGTTCGCACTCGAAGGCTTTGTCCTAGCGGATGCTCTCGTTTTCATCAGTGTGCACGAGTGTACCGTGCGAGTGCGGAGAGGGCTGCGACGACGATTGCGGTACCGAGCAGTTGGAAACCAGAGGGCTGATCGCCGAGGAAGATGACTCCGCCAATCAGCGCAATCACCGGTACGAGCGTGCCGAACTGTGCAGTGGTCGTGGTGGGGATGCGCTTGGTCGCCTCAAGGAAGAGGATGAACGGCGCGGCACCGCCGAAGATGCCGGTGGCGGCGGCAACCACCCAGACCGAAAGTTCGGTTGGAATCCCTGGATCGCCACCAAGGATCACGACGCGGACGAGGAAGACCCCAGCAGAGGCGATGCAGGCGACGAGGAGCTGCAATGCCACCAGTGGAAGCACGGGTACGGTTCGAACGAGTTTCGACGACACGAGTCCGTACGTGGCGGCACAGAAGAGCCCAAGCACTGCGAACAAGATTCCGAGGGGATTCAGCGTTCCACCGAACGCGTCACCTCCGATCACAAGGACGACGCCACCGATGGAGACGATCATGAGCGCCGCAGCAGTTCCACTGACACGTTCGCCGAGAAATGGAAGCGCCAAGAGTGCAATGAGTACCGGATTCAGCGAAGAGACGAGTGCAACGAACGCGCCACTACTGAAGATGATGCCGATGTTGCCGAGGGTATACGCGCCCCATGGTTCAATGAGTCCGGTGGTGGCGGCACGCGCGAGGTCAGGGTGACGGAAGCCGCCGAGCTCGCCACGCGCCGCTCCGATGCCGATCAGCACGAGGAATCCAATGCCGAGCTCCAGCACCAGGAACGTGTCGTTCCCCATGCCTGAAGAGAGGACGTAGTCCGACGTGGTGGCCCCAAGACCCCACGCGGCGGCAGATCCGAGCGCAGCAAGGATGCCAACCGTTCGTCGGGAGACGCCGCGCGCTGCGCCTGCGGCGCCGCCCTGCCCGCTCACCCCTTGGGCTTGACCCAGTTCGGCATCTCAGCCTCGAAGACCGGGAGTGGAATCTGGCCGTGCCCAATGGCGTGATCGTGGAACGACTTGATGTCGAACCTGTCGCCGTCGCGCTTCTCAATCGCTTTGCGCGTGCGCTGAATTGCTCGCTGCCCCACCTTGTAGCAGAGTGCCTGCGCCGGCCAGGCGATGTAGCGATCCGTCTCGATCTCCGCGTCGGTGCGCGGAAGTCCGACCGACTCCATGAACGCCACGCCCTTGTCGCGCGTCCAGCCAAAGGCGTGGATGCCCGTATCAACGACAAGTCGCGCAGCGCGGTGCGCCTGACCCTGCAACATGCCGAAGCGCTCCACCTCGTCTCGATAGAGGCCGAGCTCGTCGGCGAGTCGCTCGGAGTAGAGGCCCCACCCTTCTACATACGCGTTCCCCGCAAGGTGCGAGGCGTGCTTACGAAGATCAGGGAGGAACTCGAGCTCCATCTCCAGTGCGATCTGGAAGTGGTGACCCGGGATCGCTTCGTGGTACGTGGTTGGCGCGAGCGCGTGCAAGAAGCGCGACGGCAGGTCGTAGCCGTTCACGTAGTACGTGCCTGGGCGTGAACCATCTGCCGCTGGGCTGAAGTAGTAGGCGGCAGGTGCGTCCTTCTCTTTGAACTCTTCAACCGCCTTGACGTCGCAGCCTGCCTTCGGGAATCGTCCAAAGACCTTCCCTGCCGCGGCGTAGCCTCGCTCGATGTCCTCCTTGATGCGCACGATGAGCGCCTCTTTGCTCACCGCCACATTCTTTGGATCTGACTCAGCTGCGTC
>JBJTVF010000006.1:0-55249 GCA_046081085.1 Candidatus Limnocylindrus sp. | reverse complement strand
GGCAGCCCTCTTGGCACTCGGTCCGCACGACGGAGCGACGCCAAGGCCACATTGACGGGAGCGATCATCATGAAGCGAACGCACCAGCCAAAGAAGCGACAACGATTCCGCGAACACGGTTTCCGTAAGCGCATGTCGACGGCGTCGGGCCGCAAGGTCTTAGCCCGTCGCCGCGCACGCGGCCGCAAGCGCCTCACCGTCTGAGCGGGTCGGCGCATCCGCGCCCCGCAGGTTTCGAAATGATTCGAACCGCAGCTGACTTTACGGCCCTTGCCGCCGCGCCCGGTGTCAACTCACCGCTGCTTGGCGTTCGCTTTGCCGTGCGCGATCGCACCGTACCTTCGCTGCGCATTGGAATTGCCACCAGCAAGAAAGTTGGCGGCGCAGTGGTGCGCAACCGCATTCGCCGCCGACTCAAAGCAATCACCCGAGATTTGGCGCCAGCGGTAGTACCTGGCACAGACCTTCTGATTGGTGTGCGCGTTTCGGCCGCAACTGCATCGAGCGAGCAGCTCCGTGCCGCGCTGACCGATTGCCTTCGTCGCGCAAAACTCCTCTCCGGCGCCAACGAGGGGGCACGCGGATGAAGCGACTCGCCGTAGCGCTGATCCACCTCTACAGAATCCTCTTTGCATGGCTGCCGTCAAGTTGTCGCTTTGAGCCGAGCTGCTCGCGATACACGGAAGAGGCGATCATCAAATACGGCGTCCTTAAGGGGAGCTGGATGGGAGCGCGTCGCATCGCTCGCTGTTCACCACTCAACGCTGGCGGATGGGATCCCGTCCAATGATGAACCGAGCACGTCAACTGCTTCCAACCGTATTCCTTCTGACACTCGCCGCGCTCGTTGTTGGCGCATGTGACACCTCCTCGGTCGTTGTTTCGCCGTCTCCTCCAGCACCGCTCGCTCCCGCATCGCCTGGCGCCGATCCGTTCAGCCTTCTCTCTTGGCTGTTCACACCGGTCTTCCAGGCGCTCTTTATCGGTCTCGTCTTCTTTGACAATCTGACTGGGGACATTGGGATCTCGATCCTTCTGCTCACGATCGTCATTCGCATCGTCTTGATTTCACCGTATCGACGTCAGCTCGTCTCGCAGAAGCGTACGCAACTGCTGGCACCAGAAGCGGAAGAGATCAAGCGTCGCTACAAGGGCGACCGCATGAAGATCCAGCAGGCGCAGGCGGAGCTGTACAAGTCGCGCGGCATCAATCCGTTGAGCGGCTGCCTTCCGACCCTACTTCAGTTCATCGTGCTCATCCCAATGTATTCGGTGATCGACCAAGGACTGAAGACGAGCGATCCGAGCGCCATGTTGAGCATCTTCGGATTCCAGGTCCTGGACCCAGGGTGCGTGAATGGCCTTGTGGATGGCGTTCGCTGTTTTGACACAACGGTGGGATGGCTTGGCGGACTCGACGTCTCGCAGCCATGGGCTCCAATCGTGCTTATTGGGGTCGGCATCTCTCCACTTGCGCTCGGCAGCGCACTGTTGCAGGTGTTGCAGACGCGCATGACGCTTCCAAAAGGAGGCGCGGCAAAGGGTGATCCAGCTGCGGCAATGCAGAGCCAGACCCTGGTGATCCTGCCGCTCATCTCAATCCTGTACGGCGGCATCTTGCCGGCGGGACTTTTCATTTACTGGATTGCGTCCACGATCTTCTCGTTGGCGCAGCAGTACTTGATCCTCGGCTATGGCGGACTCTTCCCGCTCTTTGGGTGGAATCCCGCCTTTGCCGCAAATCATGCACCGCGATTCCCCGTGGCGATGCCGGAGAGCACTTCGGCGAGCGACGTGGGTGAAGGGGCACCACAATCCCGAACCGATCTTGACCGCGCCGCATCTGCGGCCGCCACGATCCGTTCGGCCAAGAAGCGAGACCGACACGGTCGCCGAGGGGGCAGATAATGGTGAGCGAGAGCGCATATCAGGAGTTCACCGGGAAGAGCGTCGAAGAGGCGCTCAAGATTGCATGCGAGACGTTCCAGGTGGGGCTCGCCGACCTTGACTTTGAGATCATTGCTCCGGGCTCCAAAGGTGTTCTTGGAATGGGAGCCGAGCCAGCTCGAATTGTTGCAGCGCCAGCAAGCGCCATTGCAGGGAGCACGCCGAAGCGCGCAACCGAACCCGCCCCTCGAGCGGCCGCGACACGTGAGTCTGCGCCACGCGGTGCCGCTTCACGAAGCTCTCGTTCCGAACGCACAACGTCCACGCGCGCGGAGCGACCAGCTCGATCGCCGCGACCTGCTCGCGCAGAGCGACCAGAGCGCGCACCGCGTGAAGCGGGCGAGGCACGTGAGCCTCGAGAGCGACGTGAGCGCAGCGAGACAACGCCAGAGATGATTGCTGGCGGCAAAGAGATCCTTGAGACGCTGATCAAACACCTCGATTTTGAGGCAGAGGTGCGGCTGAGCGGCGAAGGCTCAGAGACGGTACTGAATGTCGCCGGCACATCCCCTGAGGCGGCACAAGAACTCGGCAGCCTGATTGGTCGACGCGGTGAGCGGCTCCAGGCGATTCAGCATCTTGTCAATCTGATGTTGAGCCGAAAGCTTGGCGAATGGGCGCGTGTCACCGTTGACATCGAAGAATATCGGGGCCGACGCGAGGCACAGCTCCGCGCGCTCGCGCGCAAGGCTGGTGAGCGAGTCCGCGAGACCGGTCGCGCAGTTCAACTAGAGCCGATGACGGCGCTCGAACGCCGCTGGGTACACATGGAGCTCCAAGACGCGCCTGGAATCGAAACCGAGTCGGCCGGTGAAGAGCCAGATCGACGCGTGGTCGTGATCCCGGCGTAAGGCGCAGGGAGAGAGCGTTTCGCAATGGCAAAGGCTGGCGCGACCCGCGAGTCGCACTTTCCAGCAATTGAGAAGCGTTACGGCGAACCCATGTCGCACTGGCACAAGGTGATGTCGCGTGTGGCGGGGAAGAAGTATCCCGAGCAGATGGCGTTCCTGCAGGAGAACTACGGATTCTCGAAGGCGCATGCGAATGCGTTGGTGATGTACACGCGCGGATCAAGGACGGCACATCGACATGCAACGCCAACGGACTACTTCAAGACAATCGATCCGCAGCAGACACGCACGATGAGGCGGATGTTCAAGGTGCTTCGTGTGGCGTATCCAGAACTGAAACTTGTGATCTCCTGGAACCAGCCAATACTTCGCACCGAGAAGGACTACGTGTTTGGAGCATCGGCCACCTCGAAGTACCTGTTGATCAACCCCTTTAGCAAGGCGGTGATTGTTGCGTTCGGCCCTAAACTGAAGGGGTATCGCGTACTCAAGCACACCATCACGATTCCCAACGATTGGGAGATTGACGAGAAGCTCCTTGTGGCGATGGCGAAGGCACGCATCAAGGAGATTAGGTAGCGCGCGATCCGCGCGAGGTGCACGAGTTGGTGGAGATGGAGGAGAGTCGAACTCCTCGTCCGAAAAGCCTGCCAAGAGAGCACTACGAGTGTGTCCTGCGGTTTGTTCTAAGTTGAGGCGCTCCCACAGGCCGGATCGACCCTCAACCGAGTCACATCTCCCTAGATTGGGCTTACCCAGTGGTTATGCGTCACTCGCCACCGTTGCAGCTTCGCTGAATGACGCTTCCACGACCCGCGAAGCGGGGGCCGCTTCCACGCTCACCGTACTGCCTTAGGCAGCGAGGGCGAGAGCAGGCTGGCGATTGCCAGTTACTTCTTTTTGCTACCTGATTAACGAGGCCTGATAGCATCCTCGACTCGCGTTCTCAAGGTGCGGTTTCCCGTCGAAACCACGCATCCCCGAGGGGGAATCCTACACGCTGGAGCGTGCGGCGGCTAGCCCCCGCGCTTCCAGTCGGAGAGCTCGCGCTCCGCCTCACGCCGCCCTTCACGATCGGTGATCGACTTGCGCTTGTCGTACTCCTTCTTCCCCCGCCCGAGACCGATCTCCACCTTGCAGCGACCGCGGCTCAGATAGAGCCGAAGTGGAATCAGTGTGAGCCCCTTCACCTTCACTTTGGTGCCGATCGAGACGATCTCTTCCTTGTGGAGGAGGAGTCGTCGCGTCCGCTTCGGCTCGTGCTGCTGGCTGGCAGCACCCGGCCACTCGGCAATGTGCATGCCGATCATGCGTGCCTCGCCTTGGTCAAGCCGAATGTAGGCATCACCGATGTCTGCCTTCCCCGCGCGAATGGACTTGATCTCCGTCCCTGTCAGCACGACTCCCGCCTCGAATCGATCGAGGATCTCGTATTCGTGGGTGGCCTTCCGGTTCGAAGACAGCGTCGTACCGTCAGCGCTGACGAGCGACTTCTTCGTAGCCATGAGACCTCCTATCTGGGTGGGCGGGGCGAGCCGGCAGGCTGCTGTGAATAGAAAGGGCGCCGACCTTGCGGCCAGCGCCCTCTCAGAACGTTACCGCTCTCGGGATCGGTTATTCGCCGACCTCACGAGAGGCGGTCGTACAACTGTCTATTGACACTGCACACCACCTCCTTCCGTCTGCTGTAGACGATACGACCCAGCGAGGTTAGGCGCAAGAGGCGCGCGTATTCGCTTGTAGCCCCTGCTAGTTAAGGAGGTCCAGGGCCTTCTGGAGGGCAGGATCGTCTTGACCTGGGGTGGTCGGAGTCGGCACCGGGTAGTCAGGGGAGAGTCCGACGTTGTTCACCCATGACCCGTTTGGCGTGAGCCACTTCGCGATCGTGAGCTTCAAGCCGGAACCATCCCTTAGGTCAATGAATGTTTGCACAACACCCTTCCCGAAGGTCGTCTCGCCAACGAGAACTGCCCGACCGCGATCACGCAACGCACCGGCGAGGATCTCGCTCGCGGAGGCACTCCCCTTATTGATCAACACGACAACCTTGATCGTTGGATCCGTTGCGATGCCGCCACCGTTCGCGGAGGTCTCAGTTCGCTTCCCATCACTCGTCTCTTCCATGTAGACCACGCCATCAGCGATGAATTCGCTCGCGATCTGAAGTGCCGTAGAGAGGTAGCCGCCGGGGTTGTCGCGAAGATCAAGGATGATGCGCGTGATACCAGCATCTACCACCTCTTGCAGCGCCTGATCAAACTGATCTCCAGCAACCTCACTGAATTCTGCGAGGCGCAGATATCCAACGGGAGATCCACCTGACGTCTTAAGCCTCTCCGGCTCAACGGCTGGGACGATGATCACATCGCGGATGATGGTCAGATTCAGCGGGGCCGCATCACCGCGGACGATCGTGATTACCACGCTTGTCCCTTTCGCGCCGCGAACGCGAAGCACCGCTTCATCCAAGGTCTCTCCATCCACGGTGAGGCCGTCGACGAGCGTGATGCGGTCGCCGCTCTGCACGCCTGCAGCCTTGGCAGGCGATCCGTCAATCGGCGAGACCACAAGGAGATAGCAGTCTGGCCCAAGCGTGGTGCACGCCTCACCAGCAGGACTGCGACTCTCAATCACTGCACCGATCCCCTCAAAGCTCCCAGAGAGCCCTTCAACGAGCGCATCCATCTCTTCGCCAGTGAGGTATTGCGAGTACGGATCATTAAGCGATTCAACGAGCCCTTTGATGGCGCCGTCAACGAGGGAGTCTTCGGTCTTGTCGCCAACGTGCCGTGTTTCTACGAGATCAAGCACCTCGTTGAATCGGGAGAGATCAATTGCCCCAGACGCGCCAGAGACGCCAGCTGCGCTACTGCCGCTGTTGTAGCCAAGGTTGTATGCGCCGACAGCGAGAAGCAGGGCAAGAAGGAGTGCCCCTGCCCGCGTCACGAATGGAGGACGCCCGTTACCGCTCAGACCAAAACGTTGCTGCACAGGTCCTCCTTGCCGCGATCTCTCTGTTTCGGGCTACGAACTCAAACGACCACGAAGTGAGAGTACTGCACCGAGAGCGCCGAGCCCAATGCCAGCGATCAACACGGTGATCGCAACCTCGCCGAGCAAGATTCCTGACGTTTCAATAGGGAGGACACGGAAGAGGTTGAGCATGACGGTGCTGATCCCAGCACCAAGGATTCCGAAGATGAAGAGGGTGATCAGCGCGCCCGCGCCACCGATAATCAACCCCTCAATGATAAACGGCAGCCGCACCCACGTTGACGTTGCGCCAACGAGGCGCATGATTGCAATCTCATCACTTCGCGCAAGGATCGCCAGCCGAATCGCGTTTACGACAACGGCGAGGACGGCGAACGAAAATCCGATCAAGACAATGAGGCCGGCGATACGAAGCGCCGAAGTGATGCTGGCAAGGCTTTCAGCAACTGCGCGACCATCGACAATGCGCGAGAAGAGTGCGGCGGAAGGGAGTCGACTGAGCGCGTCTGCGACCGCTGCCGTCTCACTCGGGCTATCCAGCGCAATCTCAAAGCTTGCGGGGAGTGGGTTCTCGTCAAGTTCACCGGTGAGGTCTGGTTCACCGCGTTCCTTCAGTCGCTCACGGAATGCGGCGAGCGCTTCGTCAGCGGTGATGTACGTGGCCTCTCTCACTCCTTTGATCTTCAGGATCTCGGTACGGAGCGAGCTCGCCCGTTCTTCGGACGCACCGACCTTCAGATAGGCGACCACCTCCACCTTGGAGTCCGCATAGCTGAGCGCCGCATCAAGCCCCGCGCGAATCACAAGGACGGAGGCGAGGACGAGCAACATCAGTGTCATGGTCATCGTCGCGGCGACTGTGGCGAGCCTGTTGCGCGAGAGGCCATTCACCGCAGCGGAGACGCTCAGTCGGAGCAGTCGACCGTTCTGTGCCCTACTCACGAACGACCCCCTTACCGTTCACCTGCTCACCCTGCACGATGGTATGTCCCACGAACTTCGTCACGGATGAGCCGTCCGCCCTCAAGTCCGATCACACGTTTACGAAGGGTGGTGACTACGTCGGAATCGTGGGTTGCCACAAGGACGGTGACGCCAAGCTGATTGATCTGCCCGAGCAACTCCATGATCTCCCAGCTGATGAGCGGATCAAGGTTGCCCGTAGGTTCGTCTGCGATCAGCAGCTCCGGGTTCCCGACGATTGCTCGCGCGATCGCAGCACGCTGCTGTTCGCCGCCCGAGAGCGCGTCAGGGTATCGCTCGGCGAGCGCAGTGAGCCCCACAATGCGCAGGGCGCGCTCAACGGCTGCATCAACCTCTTCGCGTGGCGCGCCGGTGACCTCAAGCGCAAAGGCCGTGTTCTCGCGAACTGTGCGCCGCTGCAGGAGTCGGAAGTCTTGGAAGACCACGCCAACGCGTCGGCGTACGTAGGGGACTTCGCTCGGCTGAAGGTCGTGTACCGCATACCCCGCAACGTGCACCTCGCCAGAGCGAGGGACCACATCACGAACAAGGAGGCCGATCAGCGAGGACTTTCCTGCACCAGAAGGCCCCACAAGGAAGACAAACTCACCACGATTGATGGTGAGGCTGACACCCGCAAGCGCGGTGTGTCCACTCGGGTACTGAACATGAACGTCTCGCAGGGCAACAACCGGACCATCGGAGAGAGGTTCCGCAGATCCGCCAAGGTTCATGCGCCCTAGGCTACTCATCGTCTGGCTCCGCTGCTGCCGCAGGTGCTCCGATCGCCAGCCTCTCAAGTTCCGCCAAGATGAACGGATCGAAGTCGCCATCCATAACACCGCTGGTATCTGCAGTTTGATGACCACTGCGGTGATCTTTCACCATCTGGTATGGGTGGAAGACATAGCTGCGAATCTGGCTCCCCCAGCCAGCAACAATCGTCTCGCCGCGCACACGCGCCAGCTCATCTTCGCGCGCACGAATCTTCAGTTCAATCAACTTGCCCCGCAACATCTTCTCCGCGGTCTCACGGTTCTGCATCTGCGAGCGCTGATTCTGACTCGAGACGACGATGTTGGTTGGAAGGTGCGTGAGTCGAACGGCCGATTCGGTCTTGTTGACATGCTGCCCACCCGCGCCGCTTGAGCGGAAGGTGTCGACGCGAATCTCATCCCAATTCAACACAACGTCTTGATCATCTTCGACCTCTGGGACGACCTCGAACATTGCGAAGGTGGTCTGCCGCCTCTTCTGCCCATCAAACGGAGAGATGCGCACCATCCGATGCACGCCACGCTCCGCGCGCAACCATCCGAACACATTGCGGCCGCGGATCTCCAAGGCAACGCTGCGGTAGCCCGCACCCTCACCCTCGGTGAAATCGACAATCTCGTGTGCAAATCCGTGGCGTTCTGCCCATCGCATGTATGCGCGAAGGAGCATTGCAGTCCAATCGCACGCCTCGGTTCCGCCTGCACCGGCCTGAATCGTCACGATGGCATCGGCATCCGCGTATTCACCGCCGAAGAGGAGCGAGGTGCGTGCCTGTTGAAAGTTGTGCTCTACCTGGGCGCTCTTCTCGGAGACCTCGACGAGGAGCGCCTCATCGCCTTCGGAAGTCGCCAGTTCGAAGAGTTCGCCGAGATCGCGCGCGGCGGTGGTGAGCTGCTGCCAGCGTGTGATCTCCTCGCGGAGTCCTTCGGCTTCGCGGGCAAGGCGACGTGCGCTTCGCTGGTCGTCCCAGAAGCCTGTGGCGAGCATCTGCGTCTCGATCTCGGTGAGACGCGCCCCCTTTACGGCAAGGTCAAAGTCGCCCCGACGTTGCCTCGATGCGTCCGAGCAGGTCGCGCAGGCCGGCAGCGTCGACGCTCACCGGAGGCGCTCACTCGGTCGCTCGACGGCGACGACGGGGTATTGCTGCTTCACGTTCGCGATCGTAGCAGGGGCTATGCCCCGTGGCACTTCTTGAACTTCTTCCCTGAGCCACATGGACAGGCGTCGTTTCGACCCGCCTTCATAGCCGATGGCGCCGAGGCGGTTGTGGGACGAGCGCCGCTCGCCATTTCGGAGCTGCCACCAACGGTCTTCATCGCGGCCGGCGCGGGAGCGCGCTGCTCTTGTACGAGGCTGACACGCAAGATGGCACGGCCAATGCTTACCCGAATGAGTGACTGAAACTCTTCATACAATTTGAACGCCTCAACCTTGAAGGCGTTGAGCGGGTCAATCTGTGCATGGCCGCGCAGACCAATCCCGCGTCGTAGATCGTCGACCTCAGTGAGGTGTTCTACCCAGAGCTGATCGATGCTGCGCAAGATCACGGCGCGCTCCACACGTGGCCAGAGCTCTTCGCCAACCTCCGCCGCCTTCTTTTCAAGCGCGGCGTCTGCTGCAGCATCTACCGCTTCATACAAGAGTGAGTCTTCAACAATGGTGTCTAGTGACGCGGGCGGATCAATGCCGAGCCGCTTGAGCTCCGTGGTGAGCGCGACTCGATTCCACTCACCGGTTCGCCCAGGTGGACAGTGGGTGACGGCTAGTGCGCGAACTTCACCGTGCAGCGCATCTTGAATTGTGAGTGTGAGGTTTTCGCCTCGCAGCACGCGATCACGTTCACCATAAACCGTGGCACGTTGCTTATTGATCACATCGTCAAACTCCACCACCCGTTTGCGGATATCAAAGTTGTAACCTTCCACACGCGTCTGTGCCCCTTCGATCGTGCGGCTAACCATTGCGGACTCGAGGGCCTGGCTTTCGTCAAAGCCGAGGCGATCCATCAGGCCAACGACACGTTCCCCGGCAAAGCGCTTCATCAGATCGTCCTCAAGGGAGAGGTAGAAGCGTGAAGAGCCGGGATCGCCCTGTCGTCCTGCGCGACCACGTAGCTGGTTGTCAATGCGGCGAGACTCGTGCCGTTCGGTGCCGACGATGCGCAAGCCACCCGCAGCAAGCACAACCTCGCGTTCCGAGGCGCATGTGCGCTCCGCGTCGGCAAGTGCCGCCCCGTACGTATCTCGATCAACTTCAGCGGGATTCAACCCTTTGACGCGGAGCGCTTCTGAGGCGAGGCCGACTGGGTCTCCGCCGAGCTTGATGTCCGTTCCTCGTCCCGCCATGTTGGTGGCGATCGTCACGGTTCCTGGTCGTCCCGCCTGCGCAACCACCGGCGCTTCACGCTCATGCTGCTTCGCATTCAAGACGTTGTGTGCGACACCCTCACGCTTCAACATCGCGGAGAGATGCTCCGAACGCTCAACAGAGGTGGTGCCTACAAGTACCGGTTGACCAGCGTCGCTGCGCTCCTTGATGTGCGCAACGATCGCCGCATCTTTTGCGCGGACGGTCCGATAGACCAGGTCGGCTTCATCGACGCGGATCATCGGCTGATGCGTGGGGATCGATGTCACCTCAAGGTTGTAGATCTTGCTGAACTCTTCTGCCTCCGTCATGGCCGTACCCGTCATACCCGCAAGTTTCTTGTAGAGACGGAAGTAGTTTTGGAAGGTGATCGTTGCCATTGTGACCGATTCACGTTGGACGCGGAGACCCTCTTTCGCCTCAACCGCTTGGTGAAGCCCTTCGGACCAGCGCCGACCTGGCATCTTGCGCCCGGTGAACTCGTCCACGATGACTATCTCGCTGCTTTCGATGATGTAGTCACGGTCGCGCTTAAAGAGCGCGTGGGCGCGAAGTGCAGACTCAAAGTGTCGCGCCATCAGCGGGTCGCCGCTGTAGAGGTTCTCAAGACCGAGGGCCTTTTCAATCTTTGCGACGCCGTCTTCCGTTGGCGAAACCGCCTTATCTTTGGCGTCAACAAAATAGTCACCACCCTCAAGCGCGCCAGCCGGACGTTCCTTTAGGCGAGGGACAAGCTTTGCGAAGACTTGGTAGAGGTCCTGCGACTCGGCTGCCTGGCCACTGATGATGAGTGGCGTCCGGGCCTCGTCCATGAGAATGTTGTCGACCTCGTCCACGATCGCAAACGCGTGCCCGCGCTGCACCCGCGCTTCGAGCTCGGTGACCATGTTGTCTCGCAGGTAGTCGAAGCCGAACTCGTTGTTCGTGCCGTAGGTGACGTCGGCGGCGTACGCCTCTCTCCGTGTGACGGGGCGTAGGCGCGCCGTTCGCTCCTCACCGCTGCTGTACTCAGCGTCGTAGAGGTACGAGGCGTCGTGGGTGATGACGCCGAGCGAGATGCCGAGAAAGGAGAAGAGGGGACCCATCCACTGCGCGTCTCGTCGCGCCAGGTAGTCGTTGACAGTGATGACATGGACGCCGTCACCAGCGAGCGCGTTGGCGGCGGCAGCGAGCGGAGCAACGAGCGTCTTCCCTTCGCCAGTGCGCATCTCTGGGATCTTCCCCTGATGGAGGACGATCGCTCCCAGGATCTGCACGTCGTACGGACGTAGACCGATCGTGCGTTTCGCCGCCTCGCGCGCAGACGCCAGGATCTCCGGCAGTGCCTCCTCAAGTCGTCGCCTCTGATCGTCGCCAGGTTGCGTTCGTAGGTCCGCAGCGATCGCCTCCATGCGGCCACGAATCTCTTCGGCGCGCGTCGCCTCCATCTCTTCGGCCCGCGCATTGACGGCGTGGAGGATTGGCGCGAGCCGCTTGAGCTCGCGGTCGTTGGAGTCAACAAGACGCGTGAGGAAGCCGAACACCATGAGCGAGTCTTAGCGCCAGAAGCCGGAGCCGTACCCCAGCACCAGGATTCCAAAAGTCATGGCGCCGAGGACGAGCCAGTAGATGACGCTCGCTGGCCGGCTGGTTGGATTCATTTCAGAATTCTTGAGCGGCGCGACGTTCCATCGTGGGCTGCGAAGGGTGGCGCGCCAATCTGCGCGCTTCTCCCGCGAGCGCGAGGTGATCACGCCACGCACATCGGGTCGGTGCAACTTCAGTGTCATGACTACTTCGCGCGTCGCTTTGCGCCCGCGACTCCAATCCCCGTGCGGCCACGACCGCTCGCTGTTGACGGGAGACCGGCATGCTCGCCGTCCCAGAAGACCATCTCTTCAGCCATCGAGGCCTCTTTGCCGAAGAGCGCACCAACGGACTCACCGAGGTGGATGCGCTTGATCGCTTCGCCAAAGAGCGGTGCGGAGGAGAGGCGCTTGATCTTTGGGCTACTCACTCCAACAGGCATTGGGATTGAGTCCGTGATGATCACCTCTCGTACGGAAGAGGCATTGATTCGCTCAATGGCTGAGCCAGAGAAGACGCCGTGTGTTGCACATGCGGTCACCTCTATTGCTCCCGCCTTCTCTATTGCGCGAACCGTTTCCGTAAGAGTCCCAGCAGTGTCAATTTCGTCATCGACGATGATCACGCGTTTTCCCTTGACATCTCCGATCACGTTGAGCACCTCTGCGTGGTCATCGTTCCCTTCACGGCGCTTCTCGACAATTGCGAGCGGCGCATCAAGGAGTTCCGCAAATGTGCGGGCCCGCTTGGCGAACCCAAGGTCTGTGACGACGGCAAGGTTTTCGGTCCCCTTCTGCCTGATGTAGTTGGAGAGCATGTGCACTGCGGTAAGCTCATCAACGGGGACGTTGAAGAATCCTTGGAGCTGACCTTGATGTAGATCGAGAGTGAGGATTCGATTCGCGCCTGCCACTTGCAACATGTCGGCAACAAGTCGTGCAGTGATTGGGACGCGCGGTTGATCCTTCTTATCAGATCGCCCGTAACCGTAGTAGGGGATCACCGCCGTGATGCGTCCTGCAGATGCACGCTTGAACGCGTCGATCATGATCAGCAGCTCCATGATGGAGGTGCTCACAGGCCGCGATGTTGGCTGCACGATGAAGACGTCTTTCTCACGTGCGTTGTCAAGGATCTTGACGAAGATGTTCTCGTTGGCGAAGGCGAATACTTCGGCCTTGCCGAGCTCACGCCCTAAGTAGCGTGCGATCTTGCTTGCGAGCTCTGGATTCGCATTTCCCGTGTAGACGTCGATCGAATCTGCTCTCATCGCCGTCCTCCGATCCCTATCGCCGCTTCGTAGGTTTCGTCGTCGTTGCCTTGGTGGCCTTGGCCTTCACCTTAGCCGCTGGTTTCGCCTTTACTTTAGGCGGAGCCTTCGCTGCCGCTTTTGAGGTGGGCCTTCCGCTCACCGCGGGCTTAACCGCCTTGGCACGAGAGGGGCTGACCTCCCCGTCAGGGGCCTCCCCATTCTGGCCTTCGGAGTCGCGCTTTGCCAGCCCTGTGCGGAAGGCGGCGATTCCCGCCACCTTGTCGCCTTCTCGAAGGGTCATGACGCGGACGCCCTGGGAACTGCCGTCGTTTCGAGTGGCGATCGACTCAAGCTTGGTTCGAACCACCTGGCCCTCGGCACTGATCAGGATCACCTCTTCATCCGCCTCGCTAACCTGACGAACGGCGACAACCGGACCGGTCTTGCGCCCTTCAAGCGGGATCAGCCGGACCCCTTGGGTGCCGCGATGCTTGCGGCTGAATGCGCCAACTGGGACGCGCTTCCCGAAGCCAGTCTCGGTAAGGACGAGCAGGTCAGCCCCAGGTTCAACGACTGCAGCGGCAACGACCAGATCACCCTGTCGTGCGAGCCGAATGCCGATCACGCCACCCGCAGAGCGACCCATTGGCCGAGCCTCCTTCTCATGGAAGCGGCAGATGCGACCCTGACGTGTCGCCAGCACGATGTCGTCTTCACCCGAAGTTGGGATCACCTGCGCAAGCTCGTCTCCCTTATCCAAGGTGATGGCAATGATCCCGGACGAACGCACCTTCTCAAACTGTTCAAGGGCAGTCTTCTTGATCACACCCTTCTTTGTTGAGAATGCAAGGTAGCC
Organism: Candidatus Limnocylindrus sp.; assembly: GCA_046081085.1. Taxonomy (GTDB): domain Bacteria; phylum Chloroflexota; class Limnocylindria; order Limnocylindrales; family Limnocylindraceae; genus Limnocylindrus. Next base: position 41,676 of record JBJTVF010000006.1, on the reverse strand, counting down.
ACCCGCGTTGAAGTTCTGCAAAATCACTGTTGCAACGGGCACTTCGCCTGATTCAACTTGCACGCCGGGAAGATTCACGATTGGGATGCCCTTGTTCTGGCGAGAGGCATCTGGAATTTCATGCACCTTTGTGCTGAAGCAGCGGCCCTTGTTGGTGAAGAAGAAGGCCCAGTCATGCGTGTTTGCAACCTGCAGCGACTTCACCGCATCCTCTTCGCGCGTGGTCATGCCGCGCACGCCCTTCCCGCCTCGGTGTTGCTGGCGATACGCAGTGAGCGGTTGGCGCTTGATGTAGCCACGACCGCTGACCGTGATCACCACATCCTCGTCCGCAATCAGGTCCTCGTCGGACATTTCGCGCGTGGCGTCTTGTGCAATGCGCGTGCGACGCTTGTCGCCGAACTTCTCCTTCATCTTCGCGTACTCCGCGGCGATGATCTTGGAGACGCGCTTCGGATTTGCGAGGATATCCTGCAACTCTTTGATCAGCGCAAGAACCTCAAGGTATTCGTCTTCGATCTTCTTGCGTTCGAGCGCTGCGAGGCGCGCGAGCCGCATGTCCAAGATTGCCTGCGCCTGAAGTTCACTCAATTTGAACTTGCTCATCAACTGTTCTCGCGCAACGTCCACATCGGCGGCGGCGCGGATCGTCTTGATCACCGCATCAAGGTTGTCGAGCGCAATCTTCAAACCTTCCAGGATGTGTGCGCGTTCTTGCGCCTTCTTCAGTTCGAATTCAGTGCGGCGGCGAACGATGACGCGGCGGTGTTCAATGTGGTGTTGCAGCACCGACTTGAGCGAGAGCGTCTGCGGCTGTCCGTCAACCAGCGCGAGCATGTTCATGCTGAACGCGGCACGAAGCGGGGTGAGCTTCAGCAGTTTGTTAAGGACCTTGTGCGGATTGCCATCACGCTTCACCTCTACATAGATGCGCATCCCGTCACGGTCAGACTCATCTCGTAGGTCGGAGATGCCTTCAATGCGCCCCTCTTTGACCAAGTCGGCGATCTTTTCAACGAGCGTTGCCTTGTTGACCTGGTATGGAAGCTCATGAATAATGATTGCGGTGCGGTCGCCACGCGCCTCCTCAAAGCTCGTCTTCCCTTCCACGACAACGCGACCGCGACCGTGCGCATACATCTGTCTGATGGCGTCAACTCGTTCTGTCTTTCCCGTGAGCGGATTCTTGACGTTGTCGTAACGGTAGAGGACACCACCCGTTGGGAAGTCTGGCGCAAGGACCAGCGCGCTGAGCTCCTCTGCGCTGAGTTGTGGATTTTCAACGAGTGCAGCAGCGGCGTCTGCAATCTCGCCCAAGTTGTGCGGCGGAATGTTGGTGGCCATTCCCACTGCGATTCCCGCTGAGCCGTTGACAAGGAGGTTCGGCATGCGGGATGGAAGAACGCTCGGTTCCTTCTGTGTGCCGTCGTAGTTTGGGGTGAAGTCAACGGTGTCGTGATCGATGTCGGCGAGCATTTCGCCGGCGATTGCGGTGAGTCGCGCTTCGGTGTAGCGCATCGCGGCGGCGGAATCGCCATCGACGGAGCCAAAGTTTCCCTGGCCATCAACGAGCGGATGGCGCATGGAGAAGTCTTGCGCCAGGCGAACCAGTGCGTCATAAAGTGCGCCGTCGCCGTGCGGGTGGTACTTGCCCATCACTTCACCAACGATCGCGGCGCACTTGCGGTAGGCGGAGCCTCCGGAGAGGCCCATCTCACCCATGGTGTAGAGGATGCGACGGTGGACGGGCTTGAGGCCGTCGCGCACGTCCGGAAGAGCACGCGCAACGATGACGCTCATGGCGTAGTCGAGGTAGCTCGTGCGCATCTCGTCTTCGATGCGGATCGACTTCACGCTGGTGACGCTCATGTCGCTCGGGCTGATCCCGTCCGTGTCGTGATCTACCGGACCTTTCCCAGTTGGACCCTTCGCCATCTCGTCACCTCCCTTCTCTCTATCTGTTCGACTGTTTGGTGTAGGTGCAGCTCCTGATTACACGTCGAGGTTCTGGACCTTGCGCGCCTCTGCCTTGATGAAGTCACGACGAGGCTCCACTCGCTCACCCATCAACATCTCAAAGATTTCGTTCGCCGCCGCGGCGTCTTCAATGCGTGCCTGTAGGAAGACTCGGTTCTCTGGGTTCATTGCTGTCTCCCAGAGTTGCTCGGCATTCATCTCTCCGAGCCCCTTGAAGCGCTGGACGTTGACGTTCTTCGTCTTGAAGGAGGCAACCGTCGAGTCTCGTTCCTTCTCGGATGATGCGTACTTCGTCTCTTTTCCGGTGCTGATGCGGTAGAGCGGCGGCTGCGCAATGTACAAGTAGCCCGCCTCAATGATTGCGGGCATATAGCGGTAGAAGAAGGTGAGCAGCAGGGTGCGAATGTGTGCGCCATCTACGTCTGCGTCGGTCATGATGATGACGCGGTGGTAGCGGAGCTTGGCAAGATCAAACGAGCTGTTGCTGTCTTGGATCCCCGCGCCGAGCGCAACGATGAGCGTTCGAATATTGTCGCTCCCCAAGATCTTGTCGATGCGCGCCTTCTCGACGTTCAACAACTTGCCGCGCAGCGGGAAGATCGCCTGGAAGCGGCGATCGCGTCCCTGCTTTGCAGAGCCACCCGCGGATTCGCCCTCCACGATGTAAAGCTCTGACTTCGCTGGGTCGCGCTCCTGACAGTCGGCGAGCTTCCCTGGAAGCGCGCTCCCCTCAAGCGCGCCTTTTCGCAGCACCAGGTCGCGCGCCTTGCGTGCCGCCTCGCGACCACGCGCCGCATTCAGTGCCTGTCTGATCACCTCTTTGCCGTCACTCGGATTCTCTTCGAGGAACTGCAGCAGGCCAGCATTGACTGCTGTCTGAACGATCCCTTTCACTTCGGCAGTGCCGAGCTTCGCCTTTGTCTGGCCTTCAAATTGTGGATCAACAAGTTTCACGGAGATGACTGCGGTCAGCCCCTCGCGCACATCTTCACCGGTGAGATTCGGATCGTTGTCCTTGATGGCGCCGTTCTTGCGGCCCCAGTCGTTGAGCGAGCTTGTCAGCGCGGCGCGGAATCCGGTGACGTGCGTTCCGCCGTCAACGGTGTTGATGTTGTTGGCGAATGCGAGCAGAGTTTCAGACCAGGAGTCGCTCTGGTATTGGAGTGCAACCTCAACGTTCGTGGTTCCGTCTACTCGCTCCAAATAGACTGGTCGATCATGAGTGGTCTTGCGCCTGCGATTCAGGTGTCGGACGAAAGATACGATTCCACCTTGGAAGTAGAACGTGGCTTCACGGTCTGCGCGATCATCAATCAGCGTCAGCCATAGGCCTTTGTTGAGATACGCAGATTCGCGCAGTCGATTCGCAAGCGTTTCAAACGAGTATTCAGTCGTTGAGAAGACTTCAGGGTCGGGATGGAAGATGGTGCGCGTGCCGCGTCGTGCGCCGGCGACACCGATCTTCGCAACTTTTGATTTTGGTTTTCCGCGTTCGTATTCTTGCATCCACACATGACCGTCACGCGCAGACTCAACGCGCAGCTTGATGCTGAGGGCATTGACAACTGAGACACCAACACCGTGCAGCCCACCAGAAACCTTGTATCCACCACCGCCGAATTTTCCTCCGGCGTGTAGCACGGTGTGAACTACTTCGAGCGCATCTTTTCCAGTTGAGTGTTTTCCAACTGGAACACCTCGCCCGTCATCGATGACTTCTATGGCGTTGTCTTTATGTATACGAACAACAATTCGCGTTGCCTGGCCAGCCATCGCCTCGTCGACGGAGTTGTCTACGACCTCATACACAAGGTGGTGAAGGCCGCGCTCATCGGTGGATCCGATATACATGCCCGGACGCTTGCGGACCGCGTCGAGTCCCTCAAGCACCTGGATGCTGGAAGCGCCGTACTCACCCCCCTTCTTCAGGGCCGACGTGGTAGATTTTGCTGAAGAACTGGGTTTTTCTCGTTTTTTTGCGACTTTAGTACCGCTCTTTTTACCCGCCACTCCTATTCCCCCTTGATTTGGTCGACAAGTCTTGCGAGTTCTTCCGCCGAGTAGTACTCGATCACGATCTGGCCCCCGGCCCCAGCAGGCTTGATCCGCACTGGGGTCCCCAGCGCCTGTTCAAGCCCGCGTTGGACCGCCGTTAACTCTCCGTTTGAGGCGGCCGCGTTCGTTTTCTTCGTGCTTATTGTACCGCGCCCCGCTTCGCGGATGGTTGACGCGGCGGCTTCGGCACCGCGCACGGTGACGCCATCGCGCACAAAACTGCGTGCAAGCCACGCCTGCTCGCTTTCAGGGAGGCCAACGAGGGCACGGGCATGTCCTTCACTCAGTCGACCCGCGGTGACCTCCTCCTGAACGTCAGCGGTGAGGTCAAGAAGGCGCATCGTGTTCGCCACGGTTGCCCGTGCCTTTCCTGCCACGGTGGCGATCTGCTCCTGGGTCATGCCAAATTCGTCTGCAAGCCGGCGATAGGCCTGCGCTGTTTCGATTGGGGAGAGATCGCTACGCTGAACGTTCTCAATCAGCGCGAGCTCAAGGCGCGATTGGTTGTCCACCGTGCGTACGACCGCAGGAATTGTGGTTCGACCAGCAAGTTTCGACGCTCGAAGGCGGCGCTCACCAGCGATCAGTGTGAAGCCGTTCGCACCCTCCTCGACGAGGATCGGCTGGATGACGCCGTGCTCACGGATGCTCTCCGCGAGTTGTTCAAGCTCGGTCTGATTGAAGTTGCTTCGCGGCTGGTAGGCATTCGCCTTGATCTTGTTGATCGGAATCTCGAGCGCACCCGCACGGACGGCACCTGCTGCGCTCGCCGCTTCAGGAATGAGCGCTCCGAGGCCTCGTCCGAGTCCACTTGCCTTCTTCACCACGATCGACCCCCTTTCTGCCTCACGCCGCACTCCCAAAGACGCGGGTTGCGAACTCGCTTGCCGCCTGAGCATACGACTCTGCGCCGGAACTCCCCGGTGCGTAACTGCGTATTGAGATGCCGTGACTCGGTGCCTCCGCCAGTCGTACCGAGCGAGGTACTCGAGCGCGGTAGACGAGCTCGCCAAAGTGACTCTCGACCTCTCTAACCACATCTCCGCCGAGCTTGGTGCGTGGGTCAAGCATGGTGAGTAAGAAGCCGTTGACCTCCAGGTCTGGGTTCAGGCGGTCGCGGACGAGGCGGATCGTTGCCATCAGCTGGGAGAGACCTTCGAGCGCGTAGTACTCGCACTGCACGGGGACGAGCACCGAATCCGCTACCGCAAAGGCGCTGATTGTTACTAAACCGAGGGAGGGAGGTGTGTCCACGAGCACAACCTCCGCCTCACCTGCCAACCGCAGGCCCGCGGCAAGCTGCCGCTCACCGCTCTCATCTCCGGCCGCGAGCTCAACATCAATCCCCGCGAGATCGGCTGATCCTGGAATCAGGCTGAGGTTCGGGATGGAGGTCGGCTGGGCAAGCTCGTGGGCCGGACGGCGCCCCACGAGGAGGTCATAGGCGGTTGGAGCGCCTTGTGGTGTAACAAAGCCGAGGCCGCTGGTGAGGTTTCGCTGGGGGTCAAGATCGACGACGAGGACTTTGTGTCCTGCGTGGGCGAGTTCGGCCGCAAGATTGAGCACGGTGGTGGTCTTCCCCACGCCGCCCTTCTGGTTGGCACAGACAATGACCTGCGCACGGCCGAGGCTCCTTGGTTTTACGACCTCTCCCACGGGTTCAGTGTAGCAGGAGGAGCTCGTATCGCCCAATGGCGCGTTTCACGTGGAACAGGAGTATCCTCACCCCATGTTGAACCGCAGGACGCTCCTCGTATTCGTGCTCATCGTGAGCGCGCTCATCCAGGCACGCCTCTTCCCAGAGGTCGGCCTAGACCGATGGGTTAACCTCCCTATCCTCCTCACGCTCTTGTACAGCACGCCAAGACGACGACCATCTCTCCTTGTTGCAGGACTGATCGGGGGACTCTTGATCGATACGCTCCTCTGGCGACCCCTTGGCCTCACATCTGCGGCACTGATCACCGCCACACTCGTGGCGGCCAACGTCCGCGGGGGCGCCGCGCCCGGGTGGGTGAGGAGAAGCGCGGCTGGGCTGCTCGGGTATGCCACCGCGGAGCTGTTCCTCACCTTTGTCGGCGGGTTGCTGGGCGAGTCTGGAGGGGCGCGGGGCGATGAGGAGCCGCTCCGGCTCCTGCTCAATGCTGCGCTGCTGATCCTTGGCGCAATTGTCGGCGCGCGACGCAGAGCCGCACAACTCCGTTCGCGGCCGCTGGATGATCGACTCGGATAAGACATGAGCACCACTCACGTAGTTCGTCGACCGCTCCGCTACCTTTCCGCCGTTCTGCTCACGGCGTTGATTGGTGGGCTCCTCAGCGTGCGACTTGTTGCGGTACAAGCGAGCGACGATGGCGCGAAGACGCGGAGCATCAGCACACTGAACGACGGTAACCGCATCATTGAGGAGATCATTGCGCCACCACGTGGCTTGATCCTTGATCGCGCGGGTCGCGTGCTTGCAGAAAACATTGCAACGTACGCCGTACAGATTCGTCCAGGAGATTTACCGCTCACCATTCGACAAGGTGTTGTGAATCGCCTTGCAGAGATCCTCAACATTGATCCTGTTCGCATCACGATGACACTTGATCGCGTGACCGGATCAATGTGGGAGCCTGTGCGCATCGCAAGTGTTGTTGATGAACGCGTCATACGGTTCATTGAAGAAGAACGCGCCGCACTGCCGGGCGTTGAGACCCTGTTTGAAGCGCGCCGCGCATATCCACTCGGAGAGCTGACGAGTCAAGTTGTCGGGTACGTCGGCCGTATCGATGCCCTCGAGCTGAGTGCGCTCGCTGCATCGGGCTACGACGAACTCGATTACATCGGTCGCGCTGGAGTCGAGAAGAGTTATGAAACGGTCTTGCGTGGGACACCGGGCATTCGCCAGATTGAGATCGATGCTCAGGGGCGAGAGGTGCGCGAACTCGGTATCACCAAACTGCCAGTTGCTGGGAAGAGCGTGGTGTTGACGATTGATGTGGAGGCGCAACAGCGAGCGTTTGACGCGCTCAGTTGGGGGGTGAAGGCGGCGGGGAACAGGCAGGGTGTGGTGACGAGCATGAACCCACAGAACGGCGAGATCATCGCAATGGCATCACTGCCAACGTATGACAACAATCTCTTTTCGGCGGGCATCACCACAGAGCAGTACCAGAAGTACCTTGACAACAAGAACGCTCCGCTGTTGAATCATGCAATCGGATCCCACTTCCCGCCTGGGAGCACCTACAAGCTGGTGACCTACTCGTGCGCGCTTGATCAAGGCGTTGTCCGACCCCAAGAGACGCTTGCCTCCTTCCCGTACCTCGAGGTTGGCGATCAGAAGTTCTACGAGTGGAATCGTGCGGGATTTGGCCGCAGGCTTACCCCCGCGCAAGGTTTCTCGTACAGCTCAGCGGTTGTCACGTATCAGCTTGCGCAACGATTGAAGATTGATCGGCTCGCCGACTGCGGACGAGCGTGGGGCTTCGGACGCCCAACAGGCATTGATCTACCGAATGAGATCGCCGGGCTTGTTCCGGATCAAGATTGGGCGCGAAGTGCGATCAGGCGGACCCTCTATGACGGTGAGGTGTTGCAATCGGCGCTCGGCCAAGGGTATGACCTTGCCACACCACTGCAGGTCGTGAACGCATTCTCGGCCCTCGCGAACGGTGGGACGCTCTGGAAGCCACATATCGTCCTTGAGATTCGCGAACCCGACGGGACGATTGCTGAGACCATCGCGCCTGTTGCTGCAGCCAACGTTGAGATGCGAAGCAGCACCTTGACGGAGATGCGTCGGGCGTCACGAATGGTGGTGACAAACGAGTTCATGACAAAGAACCTGGGGCAGCTCCCACTCTTCCTTACTGGGAAGACGGGAACAGCAGAGTATGGCGTGCGCGATAAGCAGGGTCGACTTCCGTACCACCACTGGATCTCAGGCTTTGTGGCCCCAACGGATGATTGGAGTCGCACCGACGCCGAATTCGCCTATGTGGTCTTTATGCATGGCTCTAACACCGCATCAAATGCGGCCATTGAAGTCCTCAAGCGGTACTTGCAGCAGCAGTACGGTTTCAAGCGCGACTACAGAATTCCAGGCGCAATGTCGATCGGCAACTACTATGGCGAGTAGGTTGCGAAGAGCGGATGGGCCGCGATGAGTCTCGGATCTTCGGTCACGCGTGGGCCGTTCGGCGCGGCGAGTTGGTTCGGCAGCATCGTTCGTCGTATGGATTGGCTCGCGGCCTCTGGCATGTTGCTCCTGATGTTCTCTGGGATCGGAATGGCATGGATCAACGCACGGAGCTATGACCAAGAGCTGTTGAGTTTCTCGTCAATCTTCTTACGCTCCATCATCTGGACACTTCTCGGGCTGGCTACCTATGCAGTCACCACGGCAATCAACTGGCGTTGGATCCACACATTTGCGTGGCCGCTCTACGCGGCGAATCTGCTGCTGTTGATCGCAACGCTGATCTTTGGCGAAGACTCTGGTGGAAACTCGCGCGCAATCTCACTTCTTGGGATCGCGATTCAGTCAAGTGAAATTGCAAAGATCCTGACGCTCGTGGCGCTCGCTACCGTGCTGACGCGTGACAACTCAGGGCCAGATGACCTAAAGGCAACGCTCCTCGCCGTGATGGTTGTGGCGGCACCGTTCATCTTGGTCGCGGTGCAACCAGACGCAGGAACCGCCGTGATCATCCTCGCCGCACTTTTCGGTGCGCTACTTCTTTACGGCGTGGCCACGCGCTGGGTCGCTGCGCTTGCGGCACTCGGCGTGCTCGCGGTGCCGTTCGCCTGGGCGTTCTTGATTGCGGATTATCAGAAGGAGCGACTGATCGCCTTCATTGATCCGAATGCAGACCCTGCCGGGCCGAAATACCAGCTCACGCAGGCGCTCGACGCGATCTCCAGCGGCGGACTCTTTGGAATCGGCTTTGACGGGACTGGAAGCATTGCGCCCCTCCCAGTACAAGAGAGCGACTTCGTCTTTGCCGCGCTCGTTCGAAGTTTCGGCGCGTTTGGTGGCCTCCTGATCATTGCGCTGCTCGGCCTGATCGTGTTCCGGCTGATCTGGCACGCGTGGGAGACTGAAGACCGTTTCGGCATTGTCCTCGCGGGGGGGCTCGCGGCGATCTTCCTGATCCAGGCGGCGGTCAACATTGGAATGAACCTCGGGTTGGCGCCAATCACGGGGATCCCGCTCCCCTTTGTGAGCTACGGCGGTGCCTCGCTGATCTCGCTCGCCTTTGGGCTCGGCCTCGTGCAGAGCCACCGAGTGCATCAAGGGGGTGGCGCTTGACTGCTGGCCCTGCGTGCCGTGAGCACGTCTTGAGCGTGCCGCGGTTGACGAGGGCGCGCGGGTACGCCTAGACTCTCCCTCCCGCGCCTGACCGCTTCGTCAGCCCGCGACGCGGCAGCGTAGCCGCCACGGAATCCGCAAACGAGAAGGGTGAAACGAACATGTACGCAGTGATCGAAACTGGTGGGAAGCAGTATCGCGTGGAGCTCGGCAGCGAGCTGCACGTTGAGTTGCTTGGCGCTACTCCAGGTAGTGAGGTCACCTTCGATCGCGTCCTTCTTGTACGCACCGCAACCTCAACAGAGGTTGGAACCCCAGTGGTCAGCGGTGCGAAGGTCACCGCACTCGTGGTTGGTCAGGAGCGTGGCGTAAAGACGATCAGCTTCAAGTATCGACCGAAGGCGCGCAGCCGCATCACCAAAGGCCACCGCCAAGAGCTTCACCTGATTAAAGTGACTGAAGTAGCGGTGAATGGCACTAGCGCAAAGGCGCTCTGGGAGGTCCGAGCTGCAGAGCGCGAGAAGGCGAAGGCTGCGGCAAAGGCAGCGGCCGCAGAGAAGGCCAAGGCCGATGCCGCCCTTGCCGCATCACTGAAGGTGGAAGCACCTGCAGAGAAGGTCGCACCAATGAAGGCGGCGAAGAAGCCAGCGGCGAAGAAGCCAGCGGCGAAGAAGCCAGCGGCGAAGAAGCCAGCCGACGCTGAGTAATCGAGAAGTCGCAAGAGACCGAGGAGGACGTCATGGCACATAAGAAGGCAGGATCAAGCAGCCGTAACGGACGCGACAGCGCTGGTCAGCGCCTCGGCGTAAAAGTGGGCGACGGCGAGTTCGTCAACGCAGGCGGCATCATCGTGCGCCAGCGCGGTACGCAGTTCGCCGCTGGCCGCGGTGTTGGACTTGGCAGCGACTACACCATCTACGCAACCGTCACAGGTCGTGTGAAGTTCGACTACGCATCGCGCCTGAAGAAGCGCGTGAACGTGGTCGCCTCCACGCCAGACGCCTAGAGAGCCGTCGATGAAGCCAGAGATTCATCCCAAGTACAACCAGATCGAGATCACGTGCCTCGCATGCAGCACGAAGTTCAGTGTGGGTTCGACGCGCACGGGCGAGATGAAGACCGAAGTCTGCTCGAGTTGCCACCCGTTCTTCACAGGGAAGCAGATCGTGCTCGACACCGCTGGACAGGTGGAGCGATTCCAGAAGCGCCTCGGGCGCTCGCGCTGATCTCCGTGCGACGCCACTGCGGCGTCGTTGCTCGACGCACGTCACACCTCATCGCACTAGCACTCGCAGCTGTTGCTGCGCCAACTCGCACGCTTGCATACGGTGGACAGGCGCTGGTGGATGGCATCCTGATGCGCGGGCCGATGCACATAGGTGTGGCGATTCGCGTTCCCAACGGGAGCATTCTCACCACCAGCGAGCAACTTCCCAACGGACGATTGCGCCAGCTCGCGGCACGACTCCCGATCGCGCGCGGTGTGGTGATCCTTGTTGAGACGCTGATATTGGGGAGCCGATGGTTGATGCGCAGCGCAGAGATATCAACTGGACAGGCGAGCATTGGCGTCAAGAGCAGTAGATCTGACCGCGCGATCTCTAGCGCGACGGTGCTGCTCACCTTTGTCTTTGTGATTGCGCTTTTCAATATCGTCCCCGCGCTCGGCGCATCGTTTGCGCTCGGTGCTGCAGGGGTTGATTCACTGCTTGCGGAGCGCGCGCTGGACGGCGTCTTGCAGGTCGGTGTACTTCTCGCCTATCTCTCGCTGGCTGGTCGGAGTCGCGACATTGATCGAACATACCGGTATCACGGGGCAGAACATCGCGCGATCCACGCGCTGGAGAACGGTGGCGCGTTGACGCGCGCCGAACTCGCTCGCTGGCCAACAGCGCATCCGCGCTGCGGTACCGAGTTTCTTGTTGTGGTGATCCTCGTCAGCCTGGTGAGCTTCTCGCTCCTCGGTCGACTTGACGCGCTCGCCACTGTGGTGAGCCGCGTGATCGGCATCCCGCTCGTTGCGGGAGTCTCATATGAAATCCTGCGACTCCTTGGGAAGTACCGCACAAACCCGATCGCCCGCGCGTTCGCCGCCCCCGGTCTCGCCGTGCAACGCATCACCACACGCAAGCCGGACGACGAGATGCATGACGTGGCCATTGCCGCACTCACGGTTGCGGTCGAGGCGGATGGAGGAAGTGCACCCGCAGGATCCGAGCGCCCTACGTGGGGGAGCCTGAGGGAGGAGGCGCCGCATGGCTGACCTCGCACAACTTGAGGCGCGACTCGCGATCGCGTTGCGCACCCGCGCGGAGTTGGAGGAGCAACTCACGCAGCCAGAGGTGCTCGCAGACCACACGGCACTTGCACGAATCGGTCGCGAACTCTCGCGCACCGCACCACTTGCGGAAACCGCGGCAGCCCTCACAGATGCTCGCGAACGTCAGGCGGAGGCGAAGGCGATGGAGCTCGACCCTGGCGCGGATGCGGAGATGCGCGCACTTGCCGCCGCCGAGCGATCCGCTGCGGAGGAGATAGAGCGCGACATCATTGAGCGACTCCCCGCACTCCTCCTTGATCCAGATCCGAACGACGGGAAGGATGTACTCATTGAGGTTCGACCTGGCGCGGGCGGCGACGAGGCGGGGATCTTCGCGGGGGAACTCTTCCGTGCCTATCTACGGTACGCCGAGCGACGTGGTTGGAAGGTCGAAGTGGACGCGTTGAGGGAGACCGCACTCGGCGGTGTTCGCGAGGCGATGGCCGAGGTGAGCGGTCCTGGCGCATGGGCGTCATTCAAATGGGAGGCGGGCGTGCATCGGATCCAGCGCGTCCCTGCAACGGAGTCTTCTGGGCGCATCCACACAAGCACTGCAACAGTGGTCGTGCTTCCAGTTGCAGAGGCGGTCGACTTCGTCATTCCAGAGGGTGACATTCGCATCGACGTGAAGCGCGCCTCCGGCCACGGCGGCCAAGGGGTGAACACCACAGACTCTGCGGTGAGAATCACACACATCCCGAGCGGCACGGTGGTTGAAATGCAAGATGAGCGCAGCCAGTTGCGCAACAAAGAGAAAGGGCTCGCAATCTTGCGCAGCAGACTCCTCGCCGCAGAGGAGGAGCGCAAACGCAGCGCAAACTCTGTTGCACGAAAAGCGCTCATTGGAAGCGGTGATCGAAGCGAAAAGATTCGCACCTACAACGGTCCGCAGAATCGCGTTACCGATCATCGCATCGGACTCGACAAGTTCGATGTTGATGGCGTGTTGAGCGGCGACCTCTCCGTCTTTCATGATGCACTTGCCGCCGCCGAGCAGGCGGAGCGTCTGGCGGACGAGTGAACGACCGAAACATCCGAAACGATCGGCTCATCCAAAGCGAAGCGGATGGCCCAGCGCTACTACGCACTGCCACGGACGCACTGGAAGTTGCAGGGAGTCCGAGTCCACGCCTTGATGCAGAACTTCTCCTCGCCGCACTGCTCGGGACGCGTGTTGCGACGCTACGCACCGCTGTCGCTGCCGGGTTTCCACTCCCGCTGCCGAGCAGCGCGCTCCTCCCAGAGCCAGAGCCACTCAGCGAGCGCCACCCAGAACTCGCGGAAGCGCTACGCGCCGCGCGTGCCGCACTATCCGCAGGTGATGCGTCCGACGCACTCGCGGCGCTCGTGGGTGAGCGCGCGAAAGGGAGACCAGTGAGTCATCTCACTGGCACGCGCGGCTTCCGTGCCCTTGAGCTACTTGTCACACCAGATGTGTTGGACCCGCGCCCAGAGAGCGAACTCCTTGTTGAGACGGCGCTCGCCTTTTTGACCGACCGCGCTGCCGCCGCGCGGGCGTTGGGACGCGCACCTCAACCACTGAACGCTGCAGAGATCGGCACGGGGAGCGGAGCGATCGCACTCGCACTCGTGACCGAATCTCCCGTGCCGCTTCGCTTCACCGCCACCGACCTTTCGGGAGATGCGCTTGCAGTTGCCCGAGCGAACGCGCTCCGTTCCGGAGTTGCGTCACGAGTGACCTTCCTCCACGGCGATCTCGCGGAACCACTCCTTGCGGGCCGTGCCCCAGGGGATCCACCGCACCTTGATCTCCTTGTCGCCAACCTTCCGTATGTGCCGACGGCTGAAGTCGATTCGGCACGAGACGCCGCGCGCTTCCAGCGCGCAGGAGAGCGTGACGAGTCCGTCGCTCCACCGAGCCTCGCCGAAGTGTCGATCGCCGCTGAGCCGCGCATGGCGCTCGACGGTGGGAGCGACGGCCTTGAGTGCATCCGCCGCCTGATCGCCGAACTTCCACGTCTGCTTCGTCCAGGTGGCGCGGCGACACTCGAGTTCGGCGATGGTCAAGCCGACGCAGTGAGCGCACTCGTCGCCGGCCTCGGCCTTGGCTGGCGCTGCAGCATCCGCGGAGATCTATCGGGACGCGCTCGCGTCGCGGATATTCGCCGTAGCGGCTAGGTTGAACAGATGAGTGATTCACCGATCAAGTTGCTGGTCATGGACCTCGATGGCACGCTGCTCCCCCACGGCGGCGCGATCTCCGAACGTACCGCTGCCGCAATCCGTGCGGCACGCGCGCGAGGCGTGATCACCACGATCTCCTCCGGTCGCAACATCCCAAGCTTCATTGAATACGCACGCACCGCGGGCGTAGACGGGCCGTTGATTGGCATGCAAGGGGCGATCGCGCGCGAGCTGCCAGCACCTGGTAAGACTGGGAGCGGCGCGCTGCTTCGGCATGTGCCATTCGCGTCAACACTTGCGGCACGTGCCGTTGAGTGGTGCCGAGAGAACGACCTCTGGGGACACGCGGTCATCCAAGATGATTACGCCTTCGATGCAACTGACCCGCACTACGAAACGTATCAAGGGTGGCTCGCTGGAAATGCGGTTGAGCGCCTCCACTCCATTACCGATCTTGCGCAGCACCTACGGCAAGAACCGAAGGAGATCTCCAAAATCGTTGCGCACGCGCCCGCGGGTCACCCAGAGACAGTGTTGGAACAGGCACGCGAAACGTTCGGCGGCGATCTTGATATCACCATCAGCCACCCGGAATACCTTGAGTTCACCGCGCCAGGCGTGAACAAGGGTGCTGCGCTCAAGTGGCTCGCGGCGCGACTCAACATTCCGTTGGCCCAGACCATGGCCATTGGCGATCAGCACAATGATCTCGAGATGCTTCTCGCCGCAGGTCACGGCGTGGCCATGCACGGCGCACCCGAACCTGTGCAGCGTGCCGCCCGCTATCTCGCCCCACGCAGTGAAGAGGACGGCGCGGCGCGAATGATCGAGCGCCTGATTCTCGGTTTGGACGGAGAATAGGGGTATGGGTTCTCGGCGCACACCAGAGGAGATCCAGGCGCAGCGCGATCCGCGAGCGGACCAGTCCCTGCGCGAGGTTGACCCGGCGCTGAACGCGATCCTCCAACGCGAAGCGGTGCGCCAGCGCGACCATATTGAGCTCATCGCCTCCGAGAACTACGCGTACGCAGCAGTTCGTGAGGCGCAAGGAACGATCCTCACCAACAAGTACGCCGAGGGATATCCAGGAAAGCGCTACTACGCTGGCTGTGAGCACATCGATTCCGTGGAGGATCTCGCTCGCACGCGCGCGCTGCAACTCTTCCCTGGCAGCGAGCATGTGAACGTGCAGCCGCACTCTGGCGCTTCGGCGAACATCGCCGCCTTCGATACGTTGATGAAGCCCGGCGATCCGTTTGTTGCCATGAGCCTCTCCCAGGGCGGCCACCTGTCGCACGGCGCCCCCGTCAACGTCTCAGGGAAGTGGTTCACGCCGCACTTCTACGGCGTCCGTGAAGACGACGGGCTCATCGACTGGGAGGGAGTCGAGCGCGCCGTTGCCGAGGCGAAGCCGAAGGTGGTGATCGCTGGCGCCTCCGCATACCCACGCACCCTCGACTTCAAACGATTCGCAGAGATCGCTCACGCTGCAGAGGCGAAACTGATGGTGGACATGGCACACATCTCAGGTGTGATTGCGGCGGGGTTACACCCATCACCTTTCCCGCACGCAGACATTGTCACGAGTACGACGCACAAGACGCTGCGTGGCCCGCGCGGTGGTATCGCCTTCGCGCGAGCGGCCGACGGCGCTGCGATTGATAGGAGTGTTTTCCCAGGGAGCCAGGGCGGCCCATTGATGCATGTCATCGGTGCAAAGGCGGTCGCCTTCTCCCTCGCACTCGAACCAGAATTCCGAAGCTACATGAAGCGCACGCTTGAGAATGCACAGGTGCTCGCTGCCGCACTTGCGTCGAACGGGTTCGGCGTGGTGACCGGTGGAACCGACAACCACCTCATCCTCTGCGATGTCACACCGCTCGGTGTCACTGGGAAAGAGGCGACCACCGCGCTCGAGACGGCGGGGATCACGATCAACAAGAACAGTATTCCGGGCGAGACGCGTTCGCCGATGGTGACGAGCGGTGTCCGCTACGGCACGCCCGCAGCAACCACGCGCGGCATGGGCCCCGCCGAAATGGAGCAGATTGCCGTCTGGTCCGCAGAGGCGATTGCGCGCCGCGAGGATACTGCGGCACTTGCACGCATCGAGGCCGAGGTGACCAAGATGGCGCGTGCCTTCCCTGTCCCCGGTGCCGACGCGTCGGCGCTTGCTGAAGCAGGCGACGCGCAATCTTCACGCAGCACAACATGATCTTCGCTGCCGCAGCAATTGTCGCTGCGTTGACAGCTGGAATTGGAACTCTCGCGATGCGCGCGATCGCACGGAAGTTCAACATTGCAGATCATCCGAGTGAGCGGAGGATCAATTCCAAGCCGGTACCGCGCGCCGGCGGCCTTGCGGTTGCAGTGACGTTTGCGCTCATTGGCGCGCTTCTCGTTCTGTTCTCAGCACCGCTCGGGCTGAGCGCCGGTAGTGGCGCGGCACAACTTACAAGTTCGGGGGCCGCTGCACTTCTGCTCGGCACGCTGTTCGCGGGCATCGTTGGACTGATTGATGATCGTTATGATCTGCGCGCACGTTGGCAGATCCTCGGGCAGTTTCTCATTGCGCTGATTCCGATCGCTTTTGGACTCCGCATCGCCTTCATCTCCAATCCATTTGGCGCGGGTGATCTGCTCTTCCCTGACGCAATCGCCCTCGGCGTCACCATCTTCTGGACGCTCGGCATGCAGAACAGCATGAACTTCATCGACGGCTTGGATGGACTCTCGGGCGGCATCTCGCTCGCCGCCGCCGTCACGCTCGGCATCATCGCCCTTCCAACCAGCCCGCTGCTCGCCGCGCTGAGCTTCACGCTCGCTGGCGCACTCGCCGGATTCTTACGCTTCAACTTCTACCCAGCATCCATCTATATGGGGACGAGCGGCATTCTCGCGGTGGCGTACGCGCTCGCCGTCCTCGCCCTCCTCGGCACCGCCAAGGTGGCTGCGGCACTTCTCATTCTCGGCGTGCCCATCATTGATGCACTCTTTGTCATCGTTGGGCGGATCGCCGCCGGACGATCCCCGTACACGCCGGATGAGAGCCACATTCATCGCCGCCTCCTCTCCTATGGCCTCTCGCACCGCGGCTCCGTTCTCGTCCTCTACGCGCTCACCCTGGCGCTCTCCATCCTTGCGCTCTTGCTGACTGGAAGCGCCACGCTGTACGCCTTCATGGGCCTCCTTGTGGTGCTCGGTGCTGCGATCGCCTATCTCTCCCGTGCAACCGAACGGACGCCTGAATGAGCCTCCCCGAGCGTGCCCCCAGAGATCAGCGCGAGAGTCAGACCCCTCGGCTAGAATCGCCGCGGACCCCCATCGAGCCGCCCGCGGAGGCCGCCTTCGTAGGGAAGAGCGCCTACCTCGTGCTCTTCTCGCAGATCGGCGCAATGCTCCTCGTGGCGAATCTCGGCGGGGCGCTCCTCGGAAACTGGCTGGATGGACTCCTTGGGAGTGGACCGATCCTCTTGGTGGTCGGATTCCTCGGGGGTTTCGCGGTCGGCTCGATCGGAGCGGCACGCACCGTACGCCGAGCGCTGAACATGATCGACGAGGGCGAACGCCGGCGACGAGAGCGCGCACTTGAGGCACGAGTCAACGAGAAGTCTGGAAGGAGCGAGAAGTGAGCGTTGCGGCTCCCCGCAAGTCCACAACACGGCGCACCCTGCTTCTCGCAGCGCTTGGTGTCCTCGCCCTCGACGTGTTTGCCATTGCAACCCTTGGCGGCGTGGGCCTCAACGGCTTCCCGGGCGACGTGATCAAGCGCGCTCTTGAACCAATTGTGCCTCACATCGTCATTGACCTTGGAGGCGATACGACTCACGCCGCCTCTCTCTTTGACTTCTATCCGAGCATCACCGGCTCGATCATCATGAGCTGGATCGTGATGGCGGTGATCATCCTGTCGTTCACACTGCTTGCACGCCGACTCAAAGAGGTGCCCAGCGGCATACAGAACGCGATCGAATTCGCCATTGAAGGGTTGACGAACTTCGCAATGGGAATCGGCGGCCCTGGCGCAAAACGATTCATCACTTTTTTCCTTGCCTGCTTCTTATTCATTACTGTATCAAACTGGTCTGGGCTGATCCCTGGTGTTGGACGAGTGCACGAGTTCCGCGCGCCAACGAGTGATATCAACGTCACGGTTGGGCTTGCGCTGGTTGCATTTGTCTACTTCCACTATCAGGGCTTTCGTGCGCTCGGATTCGGCGGCTATCTCGGCAAGTTCTTCACGCTGAAGGGTGGACCGATCGGGCTCTTCGTCGGCGTCCTCGAGTTCTTCTTGGAGATCGTCAAGCCAGTGACGCTCGCGATGCGACTCTTCGGCAACATCTACGGCGGCGAACTCGCACTTGCGGTGATGACCACCATCACCCTTGCGTTCATCCCGCTTGCGCTCTACGGCCTTGAGCTCTTCGTTGGGCTCATGCAAGGCCTCATCTTCAGCGTGCTCGTCCTGGTCTTCACCATGCTCGCCATGGAGGGGCACCACGACGAGGGGCACGATGAGCATCACGAGCCTGCAGGGGCAGGTGAGAGCTCCGCGGCGGGAGCAGAATCGCGAGTTGCGGCACACTAGCCGTAGCTGAGGTCAGCAAGGCGCGCGGGCGGCAGAAGCCTAACGGCGTCATTAGCAGGAGGTACGAAACGATGGACAATCTACCAGGCGGTATCGCAGCACTAGGAGTCATCGGGCCAGCAATTGGAGTGGGACTAGCTGCCGCGGCAGCGGCGACTGCAATCGGTCGAAACCCTGAGGCGGCAGGCGCTGTCCGCGGCGTCTTCATTATCGGCGCGGCGTTCGCAGAAGGCCTCGGCGTTCTTGCGATCGTGCTCGGCATCCTTTCGCTCGTCCTTTAACCAACAAGCGTGCACGTTGTTGGAGTGCAGATGATTGAGCTGATTCAGGGCTTGCTCGGAGCCTTCCCATTCGCCGAGGCCGCCGCTGGCGAGGCCGAGGGTGCGGGGTTGAGCTTCAATCTCTTCTGGATCCTGATCTCTGCTGCAAACTTCGGCTTCTTCATTGTTGTGCTGCGCGCGGCGGCGCTTGGTCCCATCACCAAGATGCTGGACGAGCGACGCGAACGCATCGAGCGCGGACTTCGTGACGCAGCAGACGCTGCGCTTGCAAAGGGTCGTGCGATTGAAGCGGCAGATGCATCTCTCGCAGACGCACGCCGCGAATCAAACGAGATGCGCGCCAACGCGGAGAAGGCGGCGGCACAGATTCGTGAACAGCAGGCGGCAGCGCTCAAGGTGGAACTTGAGCGGATGCGCGCAGACGCAACTGCAGAGATTGAGGCAGCGCGCATCAGTGCACTCGCCTCCATTCGCAGCGAAGTTGCAGAGCTGGCAATCAGTGCTGCAACAAAGGTGGTTGGCGCATCCATGGACGGCGAGCGTCAGCGTGCACTCGTGGGTGAATTCTTGGATGAACAGCGCGGGAAGGGGAACTGAACGTGGATCGACCCCTCGGCTCTGCTCGTAGATACGCATCGGCGCTTCTCGCGCTTGCGGGTGGCGGTACGGCGGCAGACGCCCTCCTGGCGGAACTCGATCGTCTGGCAGCGGTGGTGAACACTCCTGGTGCACGGGCTCTCCTTGACGATCCGCGCACCCCAGCGGCCGCGCGCGTCGCTGCGCTTACGACAGCGGCCGGCGGTGAGGTGAGCCCTTCACTTCGCACGCTGATGTCTACCCTTGCTTCGCGACGGCAGCTCGGGAAGCTCCCTGCGATCGCCGAGGCAACACACGAGGCTCTTGATGCACAAAACGGCATCTCCACTGCACGCGTGAGCACCCCTTCCGAGATCGGCGCAGAGGAGCGAAGCAAGATTGAGGCGCAGGCGAGCAAGATTGCTGGTGGCAGCGTGCGCGTCACCTACGACATTGATCCAAGCCTTGTTGGTGGCGTCACGCTTCGCGTGGGCGACCTCCTTATTGACGGAAGCGTCAAAGGAAAACTCGCGCGTATGCGCGAGCGAATCCTTTCGGCAGCCGGCTGAACCGGCGCAGCGCGTAGAGCAGCGAGGAGCAGAGAGATGGCAATCAAGTCAGACGAGATCATCAGCATTCTGAAGTCGCAGATCGCAGGGTTTGACGGTGGCGCCGAGTCGCGCACGGTCGGCACGGTGGTCGAGGTTGGCGACGGCATTGCGCAGGTCTACGGACTCTCCGGCGCACTCTCGTCTGAACTCCTTGAGTTCCCTGATGGCGTTGCAGGGATGGCACTCAACCTTGGCGAAGAGACGGTCGGTGCCGTGCTCCTTGGCGACGCCAAGAGCATCAAAGAGGGTGACACCGTCAAGACAACCGGCCGAGTCGTTGAGGTGCCAGTTGGTGCTGAACTGATCGGCCGCGTTGTTGACCCACTCGGTCGACCGCTTGACGGCAAGGGCCCAATCAACGCAAAGAAGAGTCGCCCCGTCGAGCGCATTGCGCCAGGCGTGATCAACCGCAAGTCGGTGACGACGCCGGTGCAGACCGGCATCAAGGCGGTAGACGCACTGATTCCAATCGGTCGTGGTCAGCGTGAGTTGATCATCGGTGACCGTCAGACAGGGAAGACCGCCGTTGCAATCGACACGATCATCAACCAGAAGGGGAAGGGCCTCATCTGCATCTATGTCGCCATCGGTCAAAAGCTCTCAACCGTGCGCACCGTTGTTGCGATGTTGGAGAAGCAGGGTGCAATGGGCCACACCGTGGTTGTTGTTGCGGGCGCTGAAGACCCAGCCCCACTGCAGTACCTTGCACCATTCGCTGGCTGTGCAATTGCAGAGGAGATCATGGAGGCGGGCGTCACTGTTGACGGCAAAGAGGTGCGCGACGCACTCTGCGTCTACGACGACCTCTCAAAGCACGCCGTTGCGTATCGAGAGATGGCACTGTTGCTGCGCCGACCACCTGGACGCGAAGCGTATCCCGGCGACGTCTTCTACCTGCACAGCCGACTCCTTGAGCGAGCGGCGCGACTCTCCGATGATCTAGGTGGCGGCTCCATCACCGCACTGCCAATCATCGAGACGCAGGCGGGGGACGTATCTGCGTACATCCCAACAAACGTCATCTCGATCACAGACGGCCAGATCTTCTTGGAGACTGACCTCTTCAACGCAGGTCAGCGACCCGCGGTGAACGTTGGTATCTCTGTCTCGCGTGTAGGTTCTGCCGCGCAGACAAAGGCAATGAAGAAGGTCGCAGGACCTCTGAAGCTCGACCTTGCGCAGTACCGAGAACTCGCGGCGTTTGCGCAATTCTCAGGCGACCTGGACAAGTCAACGCGCGATCAGTTGACGCGTGGCGAGAAGCTCTCCGCCATCACACGACAGCCGCAGTACGCACCCGTTGCCGTGGAGAAGCAGGTCGCAATCCTCTACGTCGCGTCAAAGGGGAAGTTGGATGACATCCCCACGCCGCGCGTGAGCGAGTTCGAGAGCGGCTTCTACACCTTCCTTGACCGAGAGCGCCCGCAGGTGCTCGCCGAACTTGCCAAGGAGCAGGCGCTGACCGACAACGCCGCAAAGGGTCTCGACGACGCCGTTGACGCGTTCAGGAAGAGCTTCCTCGCCTAATGGCAAGTCAGCGCGAGATTCGACGTCGCATTGGTGCGGTGAAGAACATTCGCCAGATCACCCGCGCCATGCAGTTCGTTGCTGCCTCAAAGCTGAAACGAGCGCAGGAGTCAACGCTCGCGGCTCGGCCGTACGGCCACTCCATTGACGAGGTGATTGCGGACCTTGCCTCTGTGCTTGGCGAAGAGGGGCACGCCCTACTTCGCAAGCCGAACAGCGGCGAAGCGAAGCTGATCGTGCTCTTCACCACCGACCGTGGCCTCGCCGGCGCGCTGAACTCAAACCTGATCAGGTTCGCCCTGAAGGAGCTTGAGAGCGCAGGGCCAGGGACTCGCATCGTCACGATCGGTAAGAAGGGTCGCGATGCACTGGCACGCGGCGGATACGAGATCGCGGCCGCCTTCCCGGGCTATGGCGACAAGCCCACCTTCGCTGACGTCACCCCCCTCGTGCGACTCGTCACCGATGACTTCCTTGGCGGACGCGCGACCAGTGTCACGTTGATCCACCCAACCTTCGTCTCAACCCTCGTGCAGCGCCCTGAGGGCGTACAGCTCCTCCCGATCCAGCCGACCGCAGACACCGCGGGCATCCCAGGGAACCAGTTCCTCTTCGAGCCCGACCCTGCCACGGTGTTGGAGGCGCTGCTCCCCCGCTATGTCGCCACCCGAATCTTTCAAGCGGTCCTTGAGACCACGGCCTGCGAACAGTCAAGCCGCATGGTGGCAATGAAGAACGCAACGGAGAGCGCCGGCGATCTCATTAGTGATCTCACACTTACGTATAACAAGGTGCGACAGGCGAACATCACACGAGAGATGATCGAAATTGCCTCGGGCGCAAGCGCGCACTGAGGCTGAGAGCGTAGGAGGAGTCATGGCGAACGCAGGAACCAAGAGCGCAGGAGCCGTAGGCACGGTTGTTCAGGTCACTGGACCAGTGGTTGACATTGAATTCGCTGCGCGAGAGCTGCCTGCGATCTACAACGCGGTCCGCGTTGACCGCGCAGACGGATCTCTCGTTGTTGAGGTTCAACAGCACCTCGGCAACAACCGAGTCCGCTCCGTTGCCATGACAACTACAGACGGACTTGCGCGCGGCGCAAAGGCAACCGACCTTGGCGCACCAATCTCAGTTCCTGTTGGCGCCGGAACACTTGGTCGCGTATTCAATGTGCTCGGTGAGGCAATTGACCAGGCGGGCAACGTGAAGTCTGAGGTTGCGCTTCCAATTCACCGCGCCGCTCCACCATTTGAAGATCTGACCACGGAGACAGAGCTGTTTGAAACCGGCATCAAGGTGATTGACCTAGTCTGCCCATTCAAGAAGGGCGGAAAGATCGGCATCTTCGGCGGCGCTGGAGTTGGCAAGACGGTCGTCATCCAAGAGCTCATCCGCAACGTTGCGCAAGAGCACTCCGGCTACTCCGTGTTCGCCGGCGTTGGTGAGCGTTCCCGCGAAGGGAACGACCTGATCGGCGAAATGCGTGATTCAGGAGTTATTGACAAGACCGTGATGGTGTTCGGGCAGATGAACGAGCCACCCGGAGCACGTCTGCGCGTGGCCCTCTCTGGCTTGACGATGGCAGAGTACTTCCGCGACGAAGAGGGTCGTGACGTGCTCCTCTTCATCGACAACATCTTCCGCTTCACGCAAGCGGGGTCAGAGGTGTCCGCGTTGCTCGGCCGCATGCCGAGCGCCGTGGGATATCAGCCGAACTTGGCAACGGAGATGGCGGCGCTTCAAGAGCGCATCACCTCCACCAAGAAGGGTTCGATCACGTCGCTGCAGGCCGTCTACGTTCCAGCAGACGACTACACCGATCCGGCGCCTGCAACAACCTTCGGACACCTTGACTCCACGATTCGCCTTGAGCGAAGCATCACGGAGTTGGGAATCTATCCGGCGGTTGACCCGCTGACGTCAACGTCACGCGTGCTCGATCCTAACGTAGTTGGTGCAGGCCACTATGAAACGGCGCGAGAGGTGCAGCGCGT
Organism: Candidatus Limnocylindrus sp.; assembly: GCA_046081085.1. GTDB lineage: Bacteria > Chloroflexota > Limnocylindria > Limnocylindrales > Limnocylindraceae > Limnocylindrus. The sequence continues at coordinate 18,300 of JBJTVF010000006.1, read as the reverse complement.
GCTGCAACGCTACCGTGACCTACAAGACATCATTGCAATTCTCGGCATGGACGAACTGTCACCGGAAGACAAGCAGCTTGTGGCGCGCGCGCGACGTCTGCAGCGCTTCATGAGCCAGCCGTTCTTCGTTGCCGAGGTCTTCACGGGCCGTCCTGGAAAATTCGTCAAGATTGCCGACACGGTGGCATCGTTCCGCGAAATCCTGGAGGGGAAGGCCGACGCACTGCCAGAGCAGGCGTTCTTCCTCGCCGGCACGTTGGATGACGTGCGCGCGAACGCCGCCGCGATGGCCAAGTAGCAGCCCGCGCTGCAGAAGCGAGGACGTAACGAATGCCGTTTGCGCTGGAGATCGTGACGCCGGAGCGACTCACCTGGAGTGGTGAGGCGACGGCGCTTGTGCTCCCCACCGTTGATGGTGAGGTTGGGATCCTGCCAAAGCATGAGCCGTATGTCACGGTCCTCGGCCTTGGCGAGGGGCGTATCACCACCAAGGACGGCAGCGTTGAGTCAGTGGCGATCATCGGCGGCTTTGTGCAGGTGCGACCAGATCGAGTATTGGTGCTCGCCGAGTCGGCGGACCTAGCCGCCGAGCTCGATGTGGCAGCCATCGAGAAGGCGAAGGCGGTTGCCGAGCAGGCACTCGCGCAGGTTGACCACGCCGACCCTGGCGCGGTTGCCAGTGCACGTGCGGCCATGGCGAGAGCCTTGCTCCAACTGAACCTTGCCGAGCGCCGCCGCCGTCGCGGCTGATCACCCAGATACTAGATAGAACCCCGCGCGAGTTGAGCGTCTGCTCGGTTGGACGCGGCGAGGGAGAGGGGCGAGAATCCACGCATGAGCAAGCCACCTGAGTCGAAACCGTTCTCCTGGGAGTACCGACCCACGGTGCTCGCCAAAGAGGCGTTCCACATCACTGGTGGTCGTCCGCTGCGTGGCAGCGTTCGCGTCTCTGGCGCAAAGAACGCAGCACTCAAGATGATGGCGGCTTCAGTGCTCACCGGCGAGACGCTTCGACTTGAGAACGTTCCTGAGATCCTCGACATCGAAGTGCTGCGCGACACACTCCGCGACCTTGGTGTTGCGGTAGAACGTGAAGCAGACGGCACCATGGATTTGACGGCAGGCGACGTGGAGTGGCTGTTTGTTCCACTTGAAGCTGCGGCAAAGATGCGCGCAAGCTTTATGTTGCTTGGCCCGCTACTTTCGCGTTTTGGCCGAGTCATCATCAGTAACCCTGGTGGTGATCGAATCGGGCGGCGCCCCGTCAACCTGCATGTGGATGCCATGCGCGCACTTGGTGCGGAGATTGATTATCGCGACGGGTACTACTTTGCAAAGAGCAACGGGCGACTACGCGGTGCGGAGATCAACTTTCCACATGTGACGGTCATGGGTACAGAGAACGCCATGCTCGCCGCCGTACTCGCAAAGGGAACGACGCGTATTCGCCCTGCGGCGCGGGAGCCAGAGGTGGACGATCTCATTGCACTCTTGAATGCAATGGGCGCCAAAATTCAACGCACCGCGCCAGACATCATTGAAATCCAAGGCGTCGACGCGCTGCACGGTGCGACGTATCGCGTCATGCCAGATCGCATTGAGGCAGGAACATTTGCTACCGCCGCTGCGGTGATTGGCGGCAGTATTGAGATCACGGATATTGAACCGGCGCACCTTGGTGCGTTCCTGGAGGTGTTGGAGCGAATGGGCGTTGAGCACGGCGTAAAGGGCAACACGCTTCAAGTCAGCGGCAAGCCACACGGCGAAGGATCGTACAAGGCGGTCGATATCACTACGGCGCCATACCCAGGTCTGGCAACAGACCTGCAACCGTCAGCGGGGTTGATACTGACGCGTGCTGCTGGTGCGAGCAACATCCATGAGACGATCTTTGAAGATCGACTTGAATGGCTTGTGGGCTTGCGCAGTTTCGGCGCACAGATAGAGATCCTCGACCCGCGGCACGCGCGGATCAGCGGTCCAACCGCGTTCACTGCGGCAGAGGCAGATATCCCGGATCTACGCGCGGGGGCCACCCTCATGCTTGCGGCGCTGGCCGCCCCTGGTGAGAGCAGGATCCATGGCGCGCACCACGTCCGCCGCGGCTATGCCACCATTGAGGAGAAGTTCCGTGGCCTCGGCGCGGAGTTGACGCACGTCAGCGAAGAGGAGAAGAGCCCATCATGAAGATTGGAATCGATCTCGGTACCGCCAACGTGCTGGTGTTCGTACAGGGTCAAGGGATCACCGTGCGTGAGCCGAGCGTCGTGGCCATTGATGCAGAAGATCGGATCGTTGCGGTCGGTACGGAGGCGAAGGAGATGGTGGGTCGAACGCCAGGGTCAATTTCCGCCATCCGTCCTCTTCGCGACGGTGTGATCGCAGACTATGTGGTGACCGAAGCCATGTTGCGCTATTTCATCAAGAAGGGGACGGCGGGGAAGATCTCCTTCGGTCGCCCGGACGTCCTCGTGAGCGTTCCCGCTGGCTCCACTTCCGTGGAGAAGCGCTATGTGCTGGATGCCGCGCGACAGGCGGGGGCTGGCAAGGCGTACCTGATCGAAGAGCCAATGGCGGCAGCGATCGGCGCCCAGCTGCCAATCAGCGGTCCATCAGGAAACATGATCGTGAACATCGGCGGTGGCACGGCAGAGATTGCGGTGCTTTCGATGTCAGACATCGTCGTCGCGAAGAGTCACCGCGTCGGGGGGAACCGGTTTGACGAGGCGATCGCCCTCTACATCCGCCGCAAGTACAACTTGATGATCGGCGACCGCACCGCGGAGCAGGTGAAGGTTGAGATCGGAAGCGCCCTCCCCCTCGAAGAGGAGTTGGTCATGAGTGTCAAGGGCCGAGACATGATCGCCGGACTTCCTCGTGAGGTGATGATCACCTCAACGGAGATCACGGAGGCGATGGAGGTACCGCTGCGAAACCTCACCGATGCCATCCGTGGCGTGCTGGAGCAGACGCCACCAGAGCTCAGCGCCGACATCATCGACAAGGGGATTGTCCTCTCCGGTGGTGGCGCGCTGCTTCGAAACATCGATCGCCTGATCACCAACGTCACTGGCGTCGCCTCTCACGTGGCACCAGATCCGCTGAGCTGCGTGGCGAAGGGGACGGGGACGGCGCTCGAACACTTTGACGTCTTCGCCAAATCGCTGACGTCGCAAGCCTGACCCGTGTCGCTGCACCAGCGCGACGGCTGGACGCAGGAGGGTGCCCCCAAGGCATTCGTTGATCTTCACTCCCACACGTCTTCAAGCTTTGACTCACTGAGCGATCCAATCGAGCTCACACGCTCCGCTGCAGCTCGCGGCATCACCCATCTCGCAATCACCGACCATGATCGCGTTGACGGTGCGCAACGTGCGCGCGATGCGCAGATCCCCGGCATCACCGTCCTTGTTGGCTCCGAAGTGCGCACGCGTGATGGCGACTTGATCGCGCTCTTCATTGAGCGCCCCATCAAGGTTGGGCTCCCGCCTGCAGAGGCCGCTGCAGCGATCCGTGAGCAGGGCGGCCTCGTTGGAATTCCGCACCCGTTTGATGGCACACGCGGCTCGCTGCTTCTCAAGGAAGAACATTCGGAACTCATCACGCTCGTTGACTGGATTGAAGGGTGGAACGCGCGACTGTTGACGCCTGGAGGCAATGCGCGCGCCGCCACGCTTGCGGCAACGCACGGGATCCCCAGCGTTGCATCGTCAGACGCGCACAGCATCATGGAGATTGGAAACGCTGCAACGATCCTTGATGGCGATCCATCAACGCCAGCACTGATGCGCGCCGCACTCGCTGCGCCACATGAACTCATCACCGGTCGCGGTTCCCTGCTCGCGCGGCTGGTGATGCCGTTTGCGAAGGTGATCAATGCGACGCGTGGGAACAGACGCATCAAGCCGGGCTTCACCTACGGCGAGCAGGAATGATTGGTGAAACGAAATGAGCGAGGCAAGGACCTCGTTCAGCATTTCCGAGCGGATACGTCGTCCGTCTACGATCGCGGGATTAATCTTCACCGTGATCCTGCTGGTAGGACTCTGGCGCGCTGCCAGCGCATTCAACCTTGATCAAGTTGCAGCACTGATCGGCTCGGCGAACGCGCTCGCACTCGCGGGAGCGCTCGCCGCTACACTCGCCACCCTCCTACTTCGTGGACTGCGATGGCGCGAACTGCTCAGCGTCGTGAACCTTGCGATCTCTCGTCGTGCCGCAATCGAGATCCTTGCACTCTCGTTCTGGGTCAACGTCGTCCTGCCCGCAAAGATCGGAGACTTCTACCGCGCGTGGCTTCTGAAGCGAAATGGCGGTCCTTCGTTTGGCCGCGGTGTCGGCACCGTCGTGTTGGAGCGCGCACTCGACCTGATCGCAGTCGCGCTCTTAGGTGCACTCTCTGGCGCAGTTGCATTCGGCGGCGAGCTTCCCGCCGCGGCGCTGGTGCTCATGTTGTTTGCCTTCGCCCTCGCACTTGCGGGGATCCTGGTGCTCCTTGCCGCGCGCGGTCCAGCCAGCAGGCTGAGCAAGCGGTTGCCACTCCCCAGGCAGGCCGCCGAGCCACTGGAGCGCGCCTTTGACGCGTTGAAAGAGGGGAGCACGCGCGGCGGGATCGTGCGCGTTGCACCGCACACGTGCGTGATCTGGGCGCTCCAAGCACTGCGACTCGGTGCGGTCGCTGCCGCACTCGGTCTCTTTCAGGTTGAACCAGCAGTCGGCGCGATCGGCCCTTCCGCGGTGCTCTTCACCGCACTCGCCTCAGCGGTGTTGAGTACCATCCCGTTCACTCCGGCTGGGCTGGGCATTGTTGAGGCGGGTGGCGTTGGCATCTTGGTTGGGATCTTCGGCATGACCCCTGAGTCGGCGATCGCCCTCATGCTGCTCGATCGCATCACAGATGTTGGCTCACTGATGGCTGGCGGAGCCGTTCTCTTCGCCGTGTCACCGTTCCGGCGTGGTGCCGGAAGCCTCCGCTAGCGCCGCTTCACACTCCGCTTCGCAGCGCTCTTCTTTGCAGCAGGCTTCGCCGCCTTCGCTGAATTCGCCGCCTTCTTGACAGCCGCCACAGGCTTCGCGGCTTTCTTGGCGGGCTTCGGCACGCCTGGAGCCTCCGCCGGGAGCGGCTTCAGCTTCAGGTTCCCCTGCGCAAGCTGGATCGTGCGTTCAACGTTGAGCTTGTCCCAACCCTCTTCCATCCCCGGTGTCTCCAGGTAATACGCGGCATGGGCGAGTTTCGGATGACTGATCAGCGCGGCGAGCCCGCGTGCACCAACTTCGCCCCCGCCAATGTGTTGGTGTCGATCCAACTTTGAACCGTGGGCTGCCTTGCTGTCGTTGTAGTGGATCATCACGAGTTTCTCGAGGCCAATCTCTCTGTCGAACTCGTCAATGACGCGATCAAGTTCATCAAGATCAGACATCTCAACACCGGCGCCCCAGAGATGCGCTGAGTCTAGGCAGTAGCCCACGCGCGACATATCAATTCGACGCTTCGCCATTGCATCGTGGATGGCAATCAACTCATCGATGCTTTCGCCGATACCGTTCCCTCCACCCGCTGAGTTCTCGAGCACGAGGAGCGCATCACTCGCCGCTGCTGGCACGCCGTCAAGGATCTGATCAACCGCCTCGGCAACGCGCGTCACACCCGCTTCAATCCCTGTGCCGAGATGTGAACCGATGTGCACGTTGACGAACGATGCGCCGTATGCAGGCGCAACACGAAGTTCGTGCTGCAACATCGCGATGCTCTTTTCTCGAACTTCGGGTCGAGGCCCTGCGAGGTTGGCGAGGTACGCAGCGTGCACCGCGACTGGTCCAAAGCCGTGTTCCTTGATCCGCGCGCGAAACGCAGGAAGCTCCTTCGGCAGCTCCGCGCGGCGTGCCCACCCGGTTGGGTTCCCCGTAAAGATCTGCAGCCCCATCGCGCCAACAGCGGCAGCTCGGTCGGCCGCTTTGACCAAACCAGGCCCAACCGCAAGATGCACGCCAAGCATGCGATCGAGTCGTCCTGCCGCTGCGGGTGGTGCGGAGCTCTTCTTGCTTGTGGATGCCATGCGCGCATCCTCCCACAATGTCGCGGGCGTACTCGAGCGTAGGGTGTTGATGCGCGGAGATCTGAGTGAACGAACGGGTGGAGGAGCTACTCCGGGAAGGCGGTGACGGTGATCTCGATCCCGAGTCCATCCTTCAACTCAACGGACGAGGCGCTCTCTACCAGTTCTCCCATGACGCGAATCTCGGCGAGTCCGGCGTTCACCGCGTTCGGAATCGTTGGGTTCGTGCTTCGGCGCCAGATCTCAAGGAAGTCGGCGAGCGTTGCGAACGTCTCGTCTGGAGCCTCCACGTGGAGCAGGCCGTCTGTTTCATGTGTGTGCAGCCAGTACATGCAGTCTTCGTTGATGCCAATGTTCGGTGGAACTTCTGCAGTGGTGCCATCAGGCAGCTTGATCGTGAGCTGCGAGTGGATGTGATACGCAGCATCATGACCACCGAAGTCACAAGAGACCGCGCCGACGTTCTCGCCAAATCCACCAACGGGATCTGCAATGGGCACGCCGTCCTTGTCTGTCCCCGAACATGCGGCAACAAAGAGCGCGGCTGCGAGGACTCCAACAAGCTTCTTTGGCATGCGGCAATGATAGCAATTTGATCCGCGGCACCTCAGCGCTCGTAGGCCACGCTCACCACGGCAATCCAGCGCACGCCCGCCGCTCGGAGCGCGCGCGCCGCCTCGCGGGCAGTTGCGCCGCTCGTCTGGATGTCATCGATCAGCACTACGGCGCTCGGCGGATCCACGTCCTCCCTGCACGACATGGCCCCCTGCATGATCAATGCTCGCGCGGAGCGAGTGGCGCCATGGAGGGGTTCGGTGCTGCGGACGCGCGTGAGGAGCATCTGAACGGGGAGGCGCGCAGCGGCTCCTGCTGCGGTCGCGAGCAGCGCCGCATGGTCAAAGCCGCGCTCATGCGCGCGCGCTCGGTCCGTAGGGATAGGCACGAGCGTGACTTGAAACGCTGCGTGTGTCGATACCTGTTTGATTGCGGGTACGAGCGCCTCGCCCAATTCGCGTGCAAGCCCCTGTACACCTCCGTATTTCATGGTGCGAATCGCCACACCGAGTCCGCCTTCGTAGGGGCCGAGCGCCGCCGCGGCGGAGAGGTTCCCTGGTGGCAGGGCCACCGCGCGACCCGTGACCCACGCAGTGCGGCATTCCGCGCAGAGCAGTGCCCCCCGAACTCGCAGATCCCACAACGGGGCGGAGCGAGAAGTACAACAAACGGTGCGGCCATCGAGCGCACGAGGAGTTGGAGTTGCAGCGAAAACGTGCGCATGCAGCGATCCTCCACGCTCAAGCGTACGGAGCGCGTACGATACGGAGATGACGACCCCAGTAGGCTCCATCGCCGTCTCCGCGACCCCGCTGGCTGGGGTGAGCGAAGAAGAGTGGTCTGCACTCCTGAAGAGAAACGTGAGCGCTAGCGCCTTCTCGCACCGCGCATTTCATCAGGCCTGGTGGAGCGCACACGGGGGTGGCGCGGAAGACGTGAGCCTTGCTGCGCGCACTGCCACTGACGGCGAGCTGCTCGGCTACCTCCCGTTGATGCGCCGACCGGATGGCGTGATCTACTCCGGTGCAACGCTGCACATTGATTACGCCACCGTGCTGCTCAAGCCGCACGCGGGCGCGCAAGGCCAGGCGCAGGATGCTGTTGCCGATGCACTTGCAACGGCACTCCTCGCGCTCAGTGCGCCAATCAAATTGATGCGCATTCGTCCTGCGGATGACGCGCACGTTCGAATGGTCGCCGCAATCCATCGTGCCGCGACGCTTGCGTCACGCCCTGCCACGTATGCGATTGAAGAGCCGGCACCGTTCATTGACCTTCAAGGCATCCGCGCACTGGATGAACATCTGGATCGCCTTGACAAGAAAGGGCGACACGAGATTCGGCGCAAGATTCGCCGCGGTCAAACGGCAGGCGTGCAGATCAGCGCGAGCGAAGACATCGGCGCCGATCTTCCAGAGTTCATTCGTCTGCACCGCGCGCGTTGGGGTGAACGAGGTCTCTTTACCGCTACAGCCAAAGGTGCGGAGGAAGAGGACTTCCTGCGCGAACTCTTCAATACGGCACCGCGGGACACGGTCACGATGCTCAAGGCACGCAACGACGAGTTCGGCACGTTTGCGGCCGGGCTCTTCCTTCGTGACGCTGGTGCACTCAGGTATTGGAATGCAGGGGGCGACGCCGTCGCGCGCGCACTCTCACCCGGCGTGCTCCTCTTCGTCCATGGGCTTTCACTCGCAATCAACGAGGGTCGTGCCCAGTTGGACTTCTTGCGCGGGAATGAAGCGTACAAGTACGAGTGTGGCGCGGTAGACGCACAGGTGATGAAGTTGGAGATCCCTGGATGAGCCGCGTGAATCACCAGAAGCCTTGCACTGGGCGTGCGCCGGCCGGCCCACTCCCTGACGGTTCGCGCATTCGCGTGATGGAGCTCCTCGCCACCGGGACGAACGGTGGCGCCCAGGAGAGCCTTGTCAACACTGTGCTGCGCATGGACCACTCTCGCCACGATGTGTCCGTGGTTTCACTCTCGCACGGGAGCACGGTCAAGCGGCTCGAACGCCTGAAGATCCCCGTTGCGGTGATCGAAGACGAACACAACGATCGAGCAGCAGCGGCACTTGCCGAGCGAATGATCGCGCTGAGGACACAGGTGATCCATGCGCACATGTTCCGCGCCGAAGTGGTCGCAGTCTATGCGGCAGACATCGTCGAGATGCGCACGGGCGAACGCCCGCTTGTGGTTTCCACCCTGCATTCGAGCCGTTTCCGCTCTGCTGAAGATCGCGAATTGCTGGAGAAGCTCACACCGAGGATTGACTGGCTGATCGCGGTGAGCGATGCGATGGTGCGCAAGATCGTGGCGGAGAATCGCGACAGCACCTCCATCAGCAGGATCTACAACGGCGTGGATCTCGAGCGCTTCGACGAAGCGCCTGGTCGCGACGTTGTGCGCAAGGAGTTCGGCATCCCCGTGGACGCGCCGGTGGCGGTGGCGATCGGGCGACTCGAGCCTGAGAAGGGGCATCCCACGCTCATCGAAGCGTGGCCGCTGGTGCATCATCACTTCCCAGAGGCGCGCCTCTTGATCGCCGGTGAGGGCTCTGAGCGAGACCGGCTCGAGGGGCTCGCCGCCGCACACCTACGCAGCGATCTCTGCTGTGACAGCGTTTCGTTCTTGGGCCGTCGCGATGACATCCCTGCCGTCTTGGCGGCGGCAGATGTGGTGACCATGCCGAGTTATCGCGAAGCCCAAGGGATCGCGATCCTCGAGGCACTCGCCGCAGAGCGAGCGGTGGTCGCGAGCAACGTAGGCGGAATCCCAGAGATGATCAGCGATGGCGAGAACGGGATCTTGGTTCCATCGCACGATCCTTCTGCGTTGGCAGCGGCGATCATCTCGCTCTTCACGCACCCTGACCGTGCAGCGAAGTTCGCCGCAGCAGGACACGAGATGGTGCACGAAGAGTTCTGCATTGACTACATGATGCGAGACATCGAGGCGATCTATGCGCTCGCCGTAGGTGGTGATCCTACACTCGTCCCTGATCGGAACGGCGTCCGCGCGTAGTGGCCTTCGGCCTTAGCGACGGACTGCGCTCCAGTAGCGTTCGGCAGATCCAGAGCGACCAGCATCAAGTGCCACGCGCGCGCCATGTCCACGCACCGCGTCCGCCATCTTCTCCACCGAGCCAAAGAGGTGCGGCGTCTGCGACTCGTAGAGTGAAATCCCCTTGATCTTTGTCTCGATGACCGCACTCGTGTCCACGATCTCAGGCGTCAGCGCAACATCGGCGGGGAGCTCGGCGGAGTACTCCGCAGGGAGCCCCACACGAGCGTCGAACTCGCTCCACCACGCGTACGGGAAGTCTTCGTAGAACGAGATCCTGCTCGCCCAATCAGGGCCTGGCATCTCCCACTTGCGCGGTTCGGCCAGCAGTGCGGCGCCAACCTTGCGTGCAAGCTGATGATCAACATGTGATCCAATGCCGAGCGGGAAGTAGACCTGCTGCGGCTCGAGGCGCGCGATCTCCTTTGCGAGCAGCGCGACAGGAGCCGCGTCGCCGTTGCGAACTCGACCGAGCAACTGCTCGTCACCTTCGTAGCCACGGAAGACCGCGTCTGGCAAGTCGAGGAAGATCACTGCGGCCTCACTGAAGAGTGCGTAGCGCTCATCTTCCATCTTGCGTTGTGCCATCGCATCGCCCGCCGCAGCTGCTACGGCAATCGCACCAGGAGTTGTCGTCCCCTGTCCGCCGACCGCGTCGACATCTTTTGCGTGCGGGAGTCCGCCGCCACCGCTGATATCCGCCTTGCGATACCAGGATGCGCGCTGCCAGAATTCTTTTGCGCTCGCGTCTGCCTCCTGCTGCGTGGCGGCGAGTCGACTGCGCTCCGCCTGCCACGGTGCAAGTTCGCGTTCCGTTTCACCCGGGACATCCATGTCCGCGGCCACGGAGCCGCGATCGAATGACTCTGTCGCCGGCCAGATCGCCTTCCCGCCGAAACCGAGCGCCTGGCGCTGGTACGGCGACATGCGCGTGAGATCACCGTGCCCGGAGAAGACGCTGATGATGATCACGTTCTGTCCAAGCTCGCGAAGGTGTGCGATCAGGCCGCCGCACGAGAGTGCCGCGTCGTCTGGGTGGGGAGAGATGAAGATGTGGCTCATCGGGTCAGCTCAGCGCAACATGCCGCGCGCAGTAACTGCGCTACGGGCTTGGCGAGACGCTCGGCGACTCTGACGCGCTCGGCGCAGGCGTCGCGGAGAGCATCTTTGGGAACGTCTTCAAGAAGCCATCACGACCGATGATGAGTGGGTAGGCGATCACCGCGGCGATCGCGATCGTGCAGATCAGCACGAAGGTACGGGGTCCACGGTCTCTGGTCATGCGGGTGATTCTAGCGGGGTCAGCGCAGGGAGGCGTATCCGGTGAGTTCCACGTAGGCATCGCCTCGGACCGGACGGCCGTTCAGGCTACCGCGCACCACGTTGGACCCCTCCCAGTAGATGACTCCAGTCGTCGCTCGCGTGTCGAGCTCTTGGTCCTTCACATCTGGGGTGATCGTGACCTGTAGGCCACGCGTGGGGATCTTCAGCTTCCAACCAGAGGGCCAGGTCGCCCCTGTGTGTGGGCTCGTCCACTCGCCGGTGGGCGTCAGCTGGATCTCGCTCCCGTCAATCCGATCGTAGTCGCCGTCCCCGTTGATCCACGTGCCGTAGATGAGCGGGTAGCTACCGTCTGCGGCGCGCACAAAGGAGAGGGTCACTTCGATCCCGCGCGCACTTCCGTCATCAAGTGTGAGTGCGAACCAGTCCCAACCGCCGCCACCAACCGCAATGAAGTCGCCCCACTGATGGTCGAACCACGAGGTCCCCTGCACGGCGAGCACTTCGCCGTCTACGGTGAGCGTTCCACTGGTTGGCATGCGCGTGCGCGAGTAGTAGTAGGAACCGCCGGCAACGTCGAAGTCTACCCAGCCATCGTTGTCATGCAGCACCGGTGCCTCCGGCGTGGAGAGCTGTAGGGCGAACCACTCCGCACCGATGTGGATTGAACCATCCAGTCCGACGACCATGCTCCACAGCTCGTTTTCGAAGGTGGCCGGACTCAACGGATCTGCGCCCGTGATGACGAACGCAGCAGCGATCGGCAGGTCGCTCGCTGCGCTGACGTCCACCTGCGGACCAATCTCGGCGCGCTCGTAGTAGGTGAACGAACCTTCGCGCCCGTTGCGCGGCTTCTCGGTCAGCGCCATGTGCGATGCCCACGTGACGGGGAAGTCGCCGCGGATGGCGCGGAAGACAACTGCTTCGTATCCGAACGCACGCGAACCATCCAGCGTGGTCAGGTGTCCCGTGACGTACCACCACTCGGTGAGTCGATCGTGCGGTGCATCGTCGCGCGGGAACTGCACCGGTTGCGGATCGTCCCGCGGCGGCGGTGGTGTTGCCTTGACAATGGGTGCGCCAGCAACCGCAGGCGGGTTCGCCACGATCGGTCCACTGCATGCACCCACCGTGAAGAGGGCCATCACCAGCGCAAGCGCTCTGATCGTCTGATTCATCATCTGCTGCGTGCCTCCGCCTCCGCTTCGCTGGCGATGCGACCGGCAAGCAGCCGCTGCATCCACTGCGGCGACCACCAGTTCCAGTCGCCGAAGAGTCGCATCGTTGCGGGGACCAAGAGGGCGCGAACAATGGTGGCATCGAGCGCCACAGCAATCGCAACACCAACGCCGAGCGCTTTGATCAACACGATCTCCGCGAAGATGAACGATGCTGAGACGACGAAGACGATGAGTGCAGCAGAGGTGATGATGCGCCCGCTGCGCTCGAGGCCACCTGCAACAGCGGCCACGTTGTCACCGGTGCGGTCGTAGATCTCGCGCATCCGCGTGAGCAAGAAGACTTCGTAGTCCATGGAGAGTCCGAAGAGCACACAGAAGAGGATCACGGGAATGGTGGTCTCCACGAATTCGAGTGGTGCGAATCCTAGCAGCGCAGAGAGATTCCCTTCCTGGAAGATCCAGACGAGCGCGCCGAAGCTTGCAAGGATGGAGAGCATGTTCATGAAGACCGCTTTGATCGGCAGCAGGATGGAACGCAACAGCACGGCGAGGATGAGCAACGTGCTGATGATCACCACTGCGCCAGAGCGCGGAAACTCGGCGGAGATGGTGTCGACTACATCCACGATCTCGGCGGCCCCGCCGCCGACGAGCGCAACGACTCCATCTGGTGGCGTGATCGCACTCGGCTCTCCCGCGCCGAGCGCGTCGGGTCGCGCGGCGCGCAACTCCGCCACGAGCGCGCGCGATTCTGGTCGATTCGGACCATAGGTTGGCGTGATCGAGATCGCGGTGAGATCGTCCTTGGTGGTCAGCGAGAGGATCTGCACGGCGAAGCGATCCGGCGGCGCACCAGCGGGCGATGCATAGAGGAGCTGGTACTGCGCAAGGTTCAGGCGAGGGTCGATGGAGACGAACGAGTCCACGCGCGCGATCCGCGGATCCGCCTGCATCTTCTGCACCCAGTTGTAGAGGAGGGTGATGTTTTCGGGGCTCGTGGCAGGTCCTTCGGTGCGTACGGCGATGCTCATCGGCCCAAACGAACCTTCGCCAAACGCGTCGGTCAGCGCATCGAGCGCCTGGCGGCTCGGCACGCGTTCAGGGAGGACGCTTCCATCTGGCGCATTGAAGCGGACGCCAAGCCACGGGGTTCCGAGCGCCACCAACAGCGCAAAGGTGGGGAGCGCCACTGCGAGCGGTCGGCGCATCACGGCGCGTGCGAGGCGAGCCCATGGCCCACGCTCATTCACCCGACCGGTCCCGAGCCTACGGATGGCGAGCCGATTCACGCGTGAACCGAGCAGGCTCAGGAGGGCGGGCATCAGCGTGATGCTCGCCGCCACGGCAACGGAGACGGTCACGGCTCCCGCCACGCCAATGCTGCGCAGGATCGCAAAGTCGAACAGCGCGAGCCCGGCGAGGCCGAGCATGACCGTGACCCCGGAGAAGAAGACGGCGCGTCCGGCAGTGGCCACCGTTCGTTGCACGGCATCGCCGTCCGCCGCACCGCGACCGAGCTCTTCGCGGAAGCGCGAGACGAGCAGCAGCGCGTAGTCCACGCCAAGGCCAAGTCCGAGCAGCGTGGTGAGATTCAGGACGAAGATGCTCATGCGCGTCGCCTGCGCAATGCCGAAGATTGCGGCGAGCCCAACGATCACCGTTGCACCGCCAACCGCGAGTGGCAGACCTGCGGCGACCGCGGATCCAAACACCAACAGCAAGACGATCGCAGCGAGTGGAAGGCTGATCAGCTCGCTGCGCTGGAGATCCGTCTCTGAAACTTCCTGAATGTCTGCATAGAACGAAGGACCGCCAGCGATCGCAACGTTTATCCCTGGAACCGACTTGATCGCCGCCTGGATCCCCTCGAGTGCCGCGGGCGAATCATCAGGCTTCAGGTCGAGCAGGATCACGTCGTAGACGATCTTCTTCTCGATGTTCACCTGTAAAGGTGCAATCAGATGCGAGCGCGAGCCGACCACATGCGGTGCCGTGCGCACATCGGCGACCGCGTCTCCCGCCGCAACTTCGAACTGTGGGGTGCCGGGGATCAGGGTCTCTGAGCTGATCGCAAGCACAAGTGCCGAAGGTGGCGCGCCGAGCTCGTCTTCGAGGAGTGCACGCGCTCGCGCGCTCTCGAGCGTTGGAAGATCAAAGCCGCCCGCCTGCAGCGCACCAGGAGCCCGCGGTGCAAACGGGAGCGCACATGCGATCAGCAGCAACCACGCGCCAATGACCCAGGTGCGGCGCGCATGCACCCACGCACCGAGTCGCTCGAACGGAGGTAGCGACGTATCAGGCACCATCTTGCGTGAACGAGTGCGTGTCTTCGCGCGCGCCACCTTCAGCGCCCCACCGCGAGTCGCGAGGCGAGCGAGTCGGGGAGCCCAGCCGCGTCGATCGCTTCTTGTGCACTCGGGATGTCGTACTCCACGCGACGCCATGTTGCGCGGCCGAGGCCGGCGTTCTCTTCATCGCGCTCCCAGAGCAGCCATGCGGCGCGCGGATCTCTGTCGCGTGGCTGGCCAACCGATCCGGCATTCACCAGTGATGCACCGTGCAGCGCGATCGGTGCATCACCAACCGCAGTCAGGTGCGCAACGTCGCGGCGCAACTCCCAGAGTGCTGGGATGTGCGTATGGCCGTGGAAGAGGAGTGGCGTGCTGAGGCCGCGCAGATTCTCTTCTGCAGTGGTGGCGTCCATCACGTACTCCATGATCGGATCGCGCAGCGACGCGTGCACCAACGTTGCGGAGCCCATCTCCAAGACACGCGGCAGTGCGCGCAGCCATTCGCGACTCTGCGCGGTCAACACTTCGCGCGTCCACAGTGCGGCAGTGCGCGCACCTTCATTGAAGGACTCGACGATGTCATCGCCGAGTGCGGCAAGGTCGTGATTCCCCATCACGCCGGTTGCGCCGACGCGTTGCAACTCTTCGATCACTTCGTTCGGCGATGCACCGTAACCGACCACGTCCCCGCAGTGCCAGATCGACGCGTGCGGTGCAGCCTTTGCAACATCGTCCAACACGGCGCGCAGCGCCTGGATGTTGGCGTGGACGTCGGAGAGGATGACGACACTCATCTAACTGCCAGCTACCAGCGCTCGCGAATTCTCTTCAGCAGCCCAAGTCGCCATGCCCCAAGCAGGACGAGCGCTGGTAGGACGATCGCCAAGAGGATCGTCTCGAATGGCGCGAGGTAGGTCTGCACCTCCTCCCATCGCGCGCCGAGTGCGGACCCGCCCCAGATGAGCGCCGCGTTCCAGATCAGCGCGCCAACGCTGCTGTAGAGAAGGAACGGCGTCAGGGGCATGCGCGCGATCCCCGCAGGGAAGGAGATCGCCGTGCGGAGGAGCGGGACGAAGCGGCTCCAGAAGACCACCTTTCCGCCGTGGCGGGCGAAGAAGCGATCGGCACGATCGAGATCAACCGAAGAGATGCGCACGAAGCGGCCGTATCGGACGAGCAGGCGTCGACCGCCGTATGCGCCGATCGCGTATGCGCCCAAAGTGCCAACCGTGGAGCCGAGCGTGGCGAAGAGGATCGTGGGGATCAACTCCCAGCGACCGCCCGTGAGCGGCTCAATCGCCGTTGGGTCCGCCACCAGAAATCCGGCAAACGGGAGGATGAACTCCGAAGGGACGGGGAAGCTCGACGCATCTACCGCCATCGCCACGGCAAGGCCGAGATACCCGACCGCCTCAT
Organism: Candidatus Limnocylindrus sp.; assembly: GCA_046081085.1. GTDB lineage: Bacteria > Chloroflexota > Limnocylindria > Limnocylindrales > Limnocylindraceae > Limnocylindrus. Next base: position 2,453 of record JBJTVF010000006.1, on the reverse strand, counting down.
AGAGTGAGGTGATCAGCGGGATCAGGATCTCGTCGAGCCATGCGAGCATGCCTCTAGCGTGCCAGAGATCGCCCCCCCGCGAGCGGTTCGCTATGATTCGCGCATGACACTCTTCACGCTTCCGTTCACGCACCCGATGGAGTTCTTCATCTCACTAATCATCGGCGGGGGGTTCGTCTACATCTTCCAGAAGGCCGCAATGAGCCAGGAGCAGCGCGAAACCTCATGGGTGAAGCGCTTCGTCACCGGACCGAACAGCAAGGTCCTCTGGGGTGCGCTCTTTGTTGGCTGGGCAGTTGTCTTCGGCCTCCTCCTCGGCAGCTTCGAGGACAAGACCGCACACTCACCGTACGGCTCCGTTGGCCTGATCGCGCTCTTCTCCGGCTTCTTCGTGATGATGGGATTCATCTGGGCGAGCATCGGCGAATAGCCGACTCACTCAAGAAGCAACCGTTTACTCGCCGCAGGCGTCGGCGTTCAGCGTCCCCATAATCCAACTCCAGCCGCGGAAGTTCCCTGTGCGCCCAACGTGGAGTGGGTGCGCGCAATCCCACGCGGCGGCGAAGCTATCCAAGACATCACCCGCGTCAAGGCGCGCGCCGTTGTGGAATCGAACGTCGCGGCGCAACGTGCACTCCATCACGAGTCCATCCGCAGACGCAACGCACTCAGTGGCAAGGCGCGGCTCCGCGGCAGTGCCGCCCACCGCGTATCCGTAGAGGCCTTCCATCACCTGCGCGCAGATGCGCACCGCTTCACGATCCTCTTCATCCATGCAGTAGAGACCAGCAGGCTCACCACCCTGCAACCAGGTGAAGGTGTTGCTCCCCTCAACGCTGACCCTGTCAAAGCGCTCCATCGCAACCGGTGATGCAACAAGGCCGCGCACTTCGGCACGCGTCACAATCAGCGATGCACCGTTCGCAATCGGCACCACAGGAACTTGCGTACGAATCTCGTTGTTGATCTGCGTGAAGAGTGAAGCGCGCGCCGCAGGGTCCGATTCACGCTGCGCCTCATCCAAGAGCGCAACGAGGCGTGGGTACTGATCGCCGTGCGCAGGACCAGAGGTGGAACCGAAGTCGATGCCGAGAGAGTTCCACGCCTCCGGATAGTCAGGGAGTGCCGCTGAGAACGACGCGCCGCGCAACTCACCAGAGAGCAGTTTCCCGATGTAACCACCCGCCTCTTGGACATCCAGCGTGACGCGAATCCCAACTGCGGCGAGTTGCGCCTGGATATCTGTTGCCACCGCCACCGGATCTGGGAGGAAGGCGCGCGGCGTTTCGCGCAGTGAGAGCGTCAGGTCGAGCCCGTTCGGATAGCCGGCCTCTGCAAGGAGCGCGCGCGCCGCAACCAGATCATGCGCGTACCAGTTGTCGCCAACGCATGCACCCTCAATGACGCAGGGCGGTACGTGTGTTGCAAGCGTTGACCCCGACGGATAGAAGAGGTCGACGATCCTCTGGCGATCGAGCGCCTGCGCGATCGCCTGGCGGACGCGCACGTCGTTCACCGGCGCATACCGATTGTTGAAGTTCAGATAGAACGTGTTGAAGCCTTCGCGCGTGAGGAGCGCAAGCGACGCATCGGCGGCAACCGCCGCCTCATCTGTTGGCGAAATGTTGTCCGCCGCATCCACCGTGCCTGCGCGCAGCTGGATCAGCCGCGCCGCGGACTCTGGCTCCCACTGGATCACCACACGCTCGCTCGCCGCACGATCTCCCCAATACGACTCGTTGCGTGCCAGGACCATCTGCACACCCTGCTCCCACGCGAGGAGCGCAAGCGGCCCCGTGCCGTTCATCGTGGTGGTCAGAGAGCCGTCGTCGACAGCCGCGGCGAGCCAGCCTGAATCGTTCACCGAGAAGTTCGTCACCGCCAGCTTCTGCGTGAAGGCGGGATCTGGTGCACAGAGCTCAAAGCGCACAGTCAGTTCGTCAACGGCCTCGATGCGAGCAATCCCAAGGCGCGCCGCACCACTCTCACCAACAACACACTCCGCAGCCTCCGCTTCGGGCCAGCTCCGTGCCGAAAACGAGATCTCCGATGAGGGCGCAGGGGCGGCGGTGCACGACGCGGCAACCAGCGCAAGCGCGAGCACAAACGCGAGACGTGCGGCAGCCATTACGCACGATGGTAGCGATTGGGACGAATGGGGGCGCAGTGCCTAGAATCACGCGATGACTTCAGCCAAAAACAGCACCATCAAGAAGAACGACCCGCGCGACCTGCGCCTCGTCACGGCCGGGCAGGGGATCAGCATGGTCGGCACCGCGATCAGCGACCTTGCCATCCCGATCATGGCCGTGGACCTGCTCGGCGCGAACTCGTTCGGCACGGGGCTCCTCGGCGCCGCCACCACCGTCGGCTACTTGGTCTTCGGCTTGCAGGCCGGCGTCTGGATTGACCGACTGCCGCGCCGGCAGTTCTTGCTCGGCGCGGATGCCGTG
>JBJTVF010000005.1:0-53196 GCA_046081085.1 Candidatus Limnocylindrus sp. | reverse complement strand
TGACGTCACCGATCTTTATGAAGGGCTGCGGGTTGCCGTGGCGGCAACGATCACGGGCGAGGCGGCAGCGTTTGCCGACCAGGCGCTGGACGAAGGGATTGCGGTGCTGAAGTGGCATCGACGACTCGGCGGCGACACGAGGAAGCGCAACCGCATCCTCAAGGCCATCTACAAGGGGGCGTGAGATGACGATCAAGTGGGTGAAGAGCGATCCGTTGGTGATGAACGGCGAACCGTTCGTCTACGGCACGCGCCTCACCGTGCGCCGGCTCCTTGAACTTCGCGCGAGCGGCTATGACGTGCAGCAGCTCATGACAGAGATGCCAGAGCTGCGCGTGGTGGGAATCGCCCGCGCGTATGAATTTGCTGCGGCGAACCGCGAACACTATGCAGAGTTCTTCGACGACAACGGTCAGCTGCGCGGCCCAGGACTCACGCCTGCCGAAGCGGCACTCGTCTGAGGTGACCGCATGACTGAAGAGACACTCGCCGCTCCAACGGCCTTCGACGCGCAGAAGCGCGCCACCGAACTTGCAATTCTTGATGCGCTTCGCTCCGTTGTTGATCCCGAGATCGGAATGAACGTGGTGGAGTTGGCACTCATTCGTCAAGTGCTCGTTGGCGAGACGGAGTCCGAAGTGAAGATGATCCTCACCACACCCTTCTGTCCGTATGCAGGTTCGATGCTCGCGCAGGTGAAAGAGGCGGCAGAGTCCGTCCTCGAACATCCGGTAAAGGTGACGCTCCTCGCCGAGCGCTGGGATCCGAAAGACGCTGGGCTCGCCTGGTGAGCGGCGACGGTGCGAGCGACGAACTCAAACTCCCACCAAGCAAGGTTGCGACCGGAAAAGGCGACGCCGGCACCACAGGACTCCTTTTTGGTGGTGATCGAATCTCCAAAGATGATGTGCGCACGGAGGCGTACGGAACTGTCGACGAAGCGACCGCGGCACTCGGGATGGCGCGTGCCGAACTGATCGGACTCAGCGGCGAAGGGATCGCCGCACTGGACGAGACGATCCTCTCCATCCAGCGCGACCTATTCGTCGTTGGCGCGGAGCTCGCCACGAATCCAGATGCGTGGGATCGCCTTGTCGAGGGGCGCACCAAGGTTTCGCCGAACATGCTGGCGCGCATCAACGCGCTGCTTGTCACAACGGAGGCGGCGATTGTCTTCCCGAAGGACTTCGTCATTCCTGGATCGAGCAAGGCCTCGTCTGCGATCGAGCTCGCGCGCACGATCATCCGACGTGCAGAGCGTTGGTGCGTCACGCTCGGACGCGAAGGGCTCCTCCCTGGCGAACATCTGCTCGCCTACATGAACCGCCTCGCCGACCTGCTCTGGCTGCTCGCGCGCCAAGCTGAAACGCTCGAAGCTGCAGCAACGCGCTCCGTGTCACAGACGCCACTGCGCGACTGACGCGGCGCGTCGGGCAGGTCTGGGCTAGGATCCCGCCGATGCCCGAAGGAGTCACCCTCACCCTGGTCGCGGTCGTGTTGCTGGCGATCGCATTCGACTACATCAACGGATTCCACGACACCGCAAACGCCATCGCCACTTCGGTTGCCACCAAGGCACTGCATCCGAGGCACGCAATCCTGATGGCGGCAACGTTCAATTTCATCGGCGCATTTGCAGGAACCGCTGTTGCCAAGACCATCGGCAAGAGCCTCGTCGACGAAACGACAACCACGCAGACGATCGTGGCCGCCGCACTCGTTGGCGCGATCGTCTGGAATCTCGTCACCTGGCGCTGGGGGATCCCGAGTTCGAGCAGCCACGCTCTGATCGGTGGGCTGCTTGGAGCAACGTTGATCGCCGCAGGGCCGGGCGCACTCTTGATCGACGGGATCGTCGGGAAGGTGCTGATTCCGCTGATCTCATCGCCACTGGCGGGATTCGCGATCGGCTTCGTGCTGATGATTGCGCTCTACTGGATCTTTCGCGGATTCAATCGAAGACCCCTTGGACGCATCTTCAAGGTGCTACAGGTCGGCTCTGCCGGGTACATGGCATTCGCCCACGGTTCCAACGATGCGCAGAAGACGATGGGCATCATTACGCTCGCGCTCTTTGCCGCAGGCATCATTCCGTCGATCGACGTTCCGCTCTGGGTGATCGTGGTCGCCGCAACCGCGATTTCGCTCGGTACGGCAGTCGGTGGGTGGCGCATCATGAAGACGATGGGACACCGCGTCGTTGAATTGGAGCCAATTCATGGGTTCGCCGCAGAGACCACGGCGGCGAGTGTTCTCATCGCAACGGCGCACTTCGGTATGCCCGTCTCAACGACCCATGTGATATCCAGCGCAATCATGGGTGTTGGCTCAAGTCGTGGGACGCGGGCGGTGCGCTGGACGGTTGCTCGTAGGATCGTCTCCGCATGGGTGATCACCATTCCAATTACCGCAGCGATCGGAGCTGCAACATGGGCACTGCTGCACACACTTGGCGTATAGGTAGAGAGAGTAGGAGGAGATCATGCGACTGATTCCACGAGATGAGAAGTTCCACGAACTCTTTATCGATCTTGGGCTTCGCGTTGCAGACGCAGCAACAAAGCTGAGTGCAATGACCCATAGCTATTCAAACGTACAAGAGCAGGTTGCCGCAATCCGTGCCGTTGAGAAGGAGGGGGACAAGATCGTTGCTGAGGTGCATCGACGTCTTGAACGCGCCTTCATCACTCCGTATGACCGCGAAGACATCCATGAGCTCACGAGCAACTTAGATGACATTCTCGACGGCATTCAGGCAGCCGCCGAGACCTTCTTGGTATACGGAATTGAGAAGCCTACCGATGAGTCAAGAGAGTTCACCTCCATTCTTGTTGCACAGTCATCGCAACTCGTAGAGGCGCTTGGCAAACTCTCGACGCACACTGGGATCCTTCCACACCTCTCCACCATCAATGACCTTGAGCATCAGGCCGATGGGCTCTCACGCTCTGCGGTGGGTCGACTCTTCCGGGAAAGCACCGATGCAATCGAAGTCATTCGTCTGAGGGATTTGTACCAGCAGCTGGAAGAGGCGGTCGATGCTGCGAAGCACGCAGGTAAAGTGATCTCGCGCATCCTTGCCAAGCATCACTGAGCCCCAACGGGGTCAGGTGAACTCGGCGTCGCCGAAGATGTAGCGCACGCTCCCTTGGAGTCGCGCGTATCCAAGGCGTTCATAGAGAGCATTCGCGCCGGTGAGCGAATCGGAATCGACGCCGAGCATCGAACCTTCGAACCCTTCGCGTCGCGCCTGTGAAAAGTGCCTCAGGATCAAGTGCGTTGCAAGTCCTTTGCCTCGATAGTCACGGTGCACGCCGAGTGTGGCGAGCCAACGCAGGTTGCCGAGCGTCTCCGCATCCTGCGGGAACTCTTCGCTGATCTGATACGCAACGGGCGATCCGCGTTCATCAACAATCGCTTCCGAAGCCGCCATGCGCACTGTATGTGAGTCAATGCGTTCACGCCACGTCGCCTCCGTGTGCGCGGATGAGCCCCAGTGATCGGCGAAGCAGTGGTTGTGCAGAAGGCGCTGCTTCTCGGCGTCCACCTCTCCATACGGCACCACGCGCAGGCCGGTCGGCAACGGCAGTGCGATCTCTTCTTTGGTGTTCGCGAACGTGTGGACCATCTCTGCAAACCAGCGGATCGCTCGCGCACCCTCCGATTCACAGAGTCGGCGTGCGCGCAGATCGCCTTCAAAGTTCTGCACCTGCACCGTGCCGCCAGGATGTCCATCCAAGATCTCTTCGGCGCGCGCCTTGCTCCAGCGGAGGAGCGCGCGGCCAATACCTCGTCCCTGATGTTGCGGATGCACTCTTCCAAAGAGAAAGACCCGCGGCCGCTCCGGGTCTACGACGCGATTCGCAAAGGCCCAACCGATTGCAGAGCCATTTGGCGCAACCGCGATCAACGTGTCACGTGTCACGTCAATATCGCTGCCTGTCAGCTCTTCCATCATCTCTTCAATCGAGTCACGGATTGGATTCCCAACATGCGCGGCGTCAGCATTGACCAACTCCACGAGCGCGGCCGCGTCCACCTCAGGCTCCACTGGACGGAGCGTGGCCCCTGCCGGGAGCACCGCGCGGATCTGCTGGAGGAGAAGTTCGTGAGGGTTCATGCGAATACGATACGATTAAGCGGCAACTTCTGGCAAAGGGCACGTCCTTCAGAACGAAGCGTTGAGAGAGGCCACATGAGCGACACCTCGAAGCACCTGGTGATCAAGGATCTCGTCGTTACCCCTTCAGCTGACTCATCCAAGCGCATTCTTGACGGCATCAGCCTCACCATCAAGCCGGGTGAAGTGCACGCGATCATGGGCCCGAACGGTTCCGGCAAGACCACGCTCTGCTACGCGCTGATGGGACACCCCGGTTACGAGATCGTCGGCGGTTCGGTTGAATGGAAGGGCGAGAACCTGCTCGACTTCTCACCGGACCAGCGCGCGCGATTCGGACTCTTCTTGGCCTTCCAATACCCAACGGCTGTTCCCGGTCTCTCCGTTGCGAGCTTCCTGCGCACCGCGATGAACGCACGCCGTTCGGGCCTGGTTCGCGATCCAGAGTTCGATCCATCCGATCCCGTTCGCGGCGGCATGACGATGGGCGAGTTCCGGAAGTTGGTCAAGGAGAAGTTGGCGCAACTCAAGATGGACGAAGCATTCATGACGCGCTATGTCAATGACGGATTCTCGGGCGGCGAGAAGAAGCGCCTCGAGATGCTCCAGATGGCGCTGCTGAAGCCGGAGATGGCGATCCTCGACGAGACCGATTCGGGACTGGACATCGATGCGCTGCGCATCGTCGCCGAGGGCGTCAACACCATGCTCTCGCCAGAGCTTGGCGTGCTGGTGATCACGCACTATCAGCGACTCCTCGATTACCTGAAGCCGCAGTTCGTGCACGTGCTCGCACGTGGACGAATCGTGACCTCGGGCGGACCTGAGTTGGCGCATCGACTCGAGAAGGAAGGGTACGCGCCGATCCTTGCGGAGAGCGGACTTGAGGCCACGGCAGACGAGGCGGCGGCTCCGCCGGTGGCACCCGCCGGCGCATGAGCGACTGGCACATGCCAGGGGGTCAGCTTGACCCGCTGAAGGTGCGCGCCGCGTATCCGATTCTCACGACAACGCCAGGCGGGCGCCCACTGCACTACTTGGACTCCGCCGCAACTGCGCAGCGACCGAAGCGCGTCGTCGACGCAGTCTCGAACTTCTTGCTGACAGCAAACGCGAATCCGCATCGCGGTGCATACACGCTCGGCGGAGATGCAACTGCCGCGTATGAGGGTGCGCGGGCGCGCACCGCGGCATTCCTCGGGGTTCCTGCTGAAGAGCTGGTGATGCTCGGAAGTGCAACAGAGGCGTTGAACCTTGTGGCACGTTCGTGGGGTCGCGCCAACCTTTCGCGCGGCGATGTGGTGTTGGTTACGGAGGCGGAGCATCACGCGAACCTGATCCCATGGCAGCAGGTGACACGCGAAGTGGATGCCGATCTTGAGTTCATCCCCGTAGACGACGTCACCGGCGATATACTCTGGGATCGACTCGAAGGTCTGTTGAAGTTGCGACCGAAGATCGTGGCGGTTGGCCACGTCTCCAACGTGCTCGGCTCTGCTGCGCCGCTCGCGCAGATCGCACCGCAGATTCATGCTGCGGGTGGACTGCTCGCCGTGGACGGCTGTCAGGCGGTGGCGAACATGCCCGTGAGCATCCCAGATACAGGCGCGGATTTCTATGCGTTCAGCGCGCACAAGATGGGCGCGCTCTTCTCTGGCGGAGGACTCTGGGCGCGCGCGCATCTCCTTCATGAGATGAATCCGATCGAGACGGGTGGCGACATGATCCGCGAAGTGCGCTTGCGCGACGCCACGTTCGCCGAGGGGACACAGAAGTTCGAGGCGGGGACGCCGGATGCGTCCGGCACCGTGGCGCTCGCCGCCGCGTGCGACTTCATCGACGAACTTGGACGAGAGAAGATCCACGCGCATGAGGTGCGCATGCTGGAACGCGTCCTGCGCGAGCTCCCCGAGGCGCTCCCAGATGCGCGCATCCTCGGGCCTCGCGACGCGAAGGATCGCATTGGACTTGTCAGCTTCTCCAGCGATCTCGTGCACGCGCACGACCTCGCCACCATCCTCGATCGTCGTGGCGTGGCGATTCGCGCCGGCCATCACTGCGCCATGCCTCTGCACGAGCAGCTAGAGCTCTCCGCAACGGCGCGCGTGAGCGTTGCGCCGTACACCACCGATGAGGATCTCGACGCGCTCTTCGACGGTTTGCGCGATGCGCGCAAGATCTTCGCGCGATAGTCCGCGGCGAGAGAGGGGTTGCGAATGGGCGGCATGGACGACCTCTATCGAGAGCAGATCCTCGAACATCACCGTGCGCCACACAACTTCGGCCAGCTCGCCGAACCCACGATCAGCGTGGACGGTCGCAACCCGAGCTGTGGCGATCTGATCACCATGCAGCTGCAACTGGACGCTGAGGGTCTGATCACAGACGTCGCATTCTCCGGGCGCGGCTGTGCCATCTCGCAGGCCTCTGCCTCACTCCTCACGGACGAACTGCGTGGGAAGCGTGCGGAAGAGATCTCGGCACTCGGGAGCCCATACGTGATGGAGCTGCTCGGCGTGGAGGTTGGCCCTTCGCGGATCCACTGTGCGCTGCTCGGCCTTGAGACCACCCAGAAGGCAATCGCAACGTGGCGCAACAAGGCGTGAGCGGATCGGTCAGGTAGAATCGCACCCATGAGCGCAGCAGAACTGATCGCGTCCGTAGCCGGGGAGCCGTCCATCTGTCGACGGCCGACGTCCCCCGCCCCGCGACCCCTCGCGCGCTAAGCACCTCGCAGGGAGTCTCCCGGGTGGAACGGGACGCCGGCGGCGTCCCACCCAAATGGCCACTTCGGCCCGAGACTTTCAGATCACATTGAGGTGAACCAGATGTCACAGATGACAGATTCACGAGGATTCCGAACGGGAGCCGCGATCAGCGTGCTCCTACTCATCGTCGCGGCGCTGCTCCACGTGGACCAAGCGACACGGACCGCATCCGCGCTGCTCGTTGCGGCGATCGCGGGGGCGATGCTGCTGAGCGCGGCAACTTCGCTGCGAGTCAGCCTGCTCGCCTATCCGTTCCGACTCCTTCGCGACCGCGGAGTGATCGGCGCTCCCGCACCTTCGCACCTGCAGCCCGTGCCAGGCCTGCGCCTCGCGCAGGTGATGGGCGGCACGATGCTCCTGCTCGGTGTCGTGGCACATGTTCGCTTCAATGCCGATTTGGTGGCCGTCGCGCTCGTGGTGATCGTTGCCACGCTGCAATCGTTCCTTGCCATCACGGGCATCTGCGTGGCATGCAAGCTGTACGGAGTGGTGGTCTGGTTCCGAAATCGCAACTTGCCAAAAGGCTCGCCGAAGATTGCGCCGCAGAAGATTCGGATGACCAAGGGGAGTGGTCGCTGATGTCCACGAAGCTGTTTGCGGAGGTGGATGCGAAGGCGGCACAGCAGCTGCTTGATTCGCCAACGCCTCCTCTGCTGATTGATGTTCGCGAACAGAACGAGTGGGATGCGGGCTACCTGCACGGCGCAACACATGCGCCGAAGGGGACGATCAGCTTCACCATTGCAAACATTGCGCCAGAGAAGAGCGCACCGATCCTGCTCTACTGCGCAGGCGGTGTGCGTTCGGCCGCTGTTGCAGAGACGCTCGCTGGACTCGGCTACACGAACCTCACCTCAATGGCTGGCGGCATCAACGGTTGGAGCGCCGCGGGCCTTCCAGTGGTGGAGACCACAACGCTGACACCAGAACAGAAGTCTCGCTACTCACGACACCTGCTCCTCCCGGGCGTCGGCGCCGAGGGCCAGGAGAAACTCTTGAAGGCACGCGTCTTGATGGTTGGCGCCGGCGGACTCGGCGCACCCGCGGCGCTCTACTTGGCCGCCGCAGGTGTCGGACACGTGCGCATCATCGACTTCGACAACGTCGAGGCGTCGAACCTCCAGCGCCAGGTGATCCACACCACGGATCGCGTTGGGATGCCGAAGGTGGATTCTGCCGCCGTGCAGATTCGCGCGCTCAATCCAGACGTGCAGGTGGAGGCGATCAACGGGATGCTGACGGTGGACAACGTTGCGTCGCTCCTCGACGGGGTCGACCTGGTCATCGACGGCACTGATACGTTCGAGGCGCGATACGCGCTCAACGATGCCGCGGTGAAGCGCGAGGTTCCCGTCGTGCATGCGGGCGTCTTCCGTTTTGAAGGGCAGCTCACGGTGCTTGCACCGGGTCGCGGCCCCTGCTATCGCTGCCTCCACCCAACGCCGCCACCCGCGGAGATGGCCCCAGGCTGCGGCGTGGCCGGCGTGCTCGGCGTCCTCCCAGGCGCGATCGGCGTGCTGCAGGCAACCGAAGCGCTCAAGGTGCTGCTCGGAATCGGCGAACCGCTGATCGGGCGACTTCTCCTGTGGGATGCGCTTGAAGGGAGCTTCACGGAGTTGACCGTCAAGCGAGATCCGCACTGCGTCGCATGCGGCGATGGGAATCGAGAGGGGAGTGCAGCATGAGCATCATCGTCAGGATTCCACCAGTGTTGCGCGCGCAGACAGGCGGTGCAAAGGTTGTCAGCGTTGATGGAGCAACACTCGGCGCAACGTTGCACGCGCTAGTTGCCGCGCATCCAGATCTTCGCGAGCAGATCTTCGAGGCGGACAACACGCTCCGCCGCTGGGTCAACGTCTACGTGGATGGTGCAGATGCTCGCCATCTCGACGGATTGGAGACGCCAACCCGAGATGGCATCGAAGTGGTGATCCTCCCTGCGATGGCGGGTGGTGCGGCCGCGCCGGTCGGCGAATAGTCGTGCGCTATGAGTCGATCGGCGATGCGATCGGCGGCACGCCGCTCGTCCGCGTCGATGCACTGATTCCCGAAGCGGCACGCGCAAAGGGGATCCACCTTTACGCGAAGGTTGAGATGCTCGGGCCAACCGGCTCGATCAAGGACCGCACCGCGAAGGCGCTGATTGACGACCTCGTCTTCAACGGGCTCTTGGCCCCTGGGAAAGAGCTGCTCGAACCGACGAGCGGCAACACGGGTGCTTCGCTTGCGGTGCACGCCGCCGCGCGCGGCATCCCGATCACCCTGGTGATGCCATCCAACGTCACGGAGGAGCGACGTGCCTTCGTGCGCGCGCTCGGCGCAACGATCGTGGACTCACCCGCGGATCAAGGATCCAACGGCGCGGTGCTCCTTGCGCGCGCAATGGCGAAAGCAGACTCCAAGTACGTCTCACCCGATCAGTACAGCAACCAGGCGAACCCGAAAGTTCACGAGATCACCACCGCACCAGAGATCTTGGCCGACCTTCCGGAGGTGGACGTGGTGGTCGCAGGTCTCGGCACGGGCGGTACCGCCACTGGACTCGCCCGATACTTCGCGCGCGAGAAGCCGAGTGTGAAGATCTGGTCCGCGGAACCGATGCCAGGCGAAAAGGTCACGGGACTTCGTTCATTGGAAGATGGATTCACCCCAGAGGTGATGGACACCGAACTTCTCGCAGGGCGAATCCTCGTGAACAGTCGTGATTCGATCATCGGCGCACGCGCACTAGCACGCGCCACAGGAATCCTTGCGGGGCCATCAACTGGCGCAACACTCGCCGTTGCACTTCGTGTTGCCCGCGATGCGGAACCGAACAGCAACATTGTCTTCATTGCCTGCGACGCGGGCTGGAAGTACTTCTCTGCCGGACTCGGCGATGGAAATCTCGACGAGATGGAAGACGCGCTCGAAGGCGATGTCTTCTGGTGGTAGCACCCATCGTTTGGATTCTGTAGTGGGTATTGCTGATCGTCCAAAACGGGTTTCAATCTCAGCGGAGATTGCAATTGCCATCCGGGCCCACGCGCGCGGCGAGGCACCACGCGAGGCGTGCGGCATCATCATCGGCAGCGCACCGGCCGCTTCGGGTGGCGCGCCACTCCGCTGGATCCCCACAACGAATGTGCTCGCGTCGTCGACGCTCTACGAGATAGATCCAGCCCAACTGCTGCGCATCAGCCTCGACGCCGACGATGCCGGCGAGTCAATCTGGGGGATTGTGCACTCGCACGTTGCTTCGCCCGCCGTCCCATCCGACACTGATACCACCGTTGCCGGCTACCCAGACGCGCTCTACCTCCTCGTCTCCCTTGCGCCGAGCCAAGCGGCGCCAGACGGCGAACCCGGCATTCGTGCCTGGTGGATCGTGGATCAGGTGGCAACCGAGGTGGAACTAGTCGTCCAGGCGTGAGCGCTTCGGGGGTAAGATGCCCTCGGAACCCTCAAGTGAACCGCGCGGAAGAGCTCGTGGGGTGATCAGCACAATCTGATCGCAGCTACGGCGCCGACGGAGCAACGGTCCGGAACCTCTCAGGCAGATGGACCGCGCGGGGATGGGGACGCTGGAGAGCGTTGGGCGGAGCGATCCGCGCAGCGCGCCGACGGAGGAACTTGCGAACGCTCGTTGCGTCGTAGGGATGCTCTCAGGCAGATGGACAGCGGGGCACCGAGGAGGTGCCGTCATGTCCGGATCGCAGCGAACGCACACCTTTGCCGATCGTCATATTGGCCCTGACGCATCCGAAGTTTCGGAGATGCTGAAGGCCGTCGGCCACGGATCGCTTGATGCACTGATTCGCGACACCGTACCCGCGAGCATCTTGCGCGCCGAGCCGCTGAAGATTCCGGCTGCAAGTAGCGAGGCCGATGTTGCCGCGGCACTTCGCGAGATGGCGGCGCGCAACACACCGCTGAAGAGCTTCATTGGGATGGGCTATCACAACACCATCACCCCGCCCGTGATCAAGCGCAACATCTTGGAGAATCCGGCCTGGTACACCGCCTATACGCCGTACCAGCCAGAGATCGCACAGGGTCGACTTGAGGCGCTGATCAACTTCCAGACGGCAATCTGCGATCTGACGGGGATGGAGATTGCGAACGCATCGCTACTCGATGAAGGGACCGCGGCCGCTGAAGCGGTCACGCTCGCTCATGCGGTTGGCGGAGTGAGCGATGGGAACCTGCTCCTTGTTGACGCGGACACTCACCCGCAGACGCTCGATGTGCTCAAGACACGAATGGAGCCGCTCGGGGTCGCCATGGTTGTTGCGCCGGTCGGCGAACTGCTGGCACGGGCCGCGGCACCTGGAGCCAGCGAGCGACCATTTGCACTGCTCATCTCCAATCCTGGAAGCAGTGGTGCCGTTCGCTCAATTCGTGCGGAAATTGAAGCCGCGCACGCGGCGAAACTGCTGGTGATCGTGGCCACCGACCCCCTCGCCGCGGTGCTCATGGAGAGCGCGGGTGCACAGGGTGCAGATGTCGTGGTTGGAAGCAGTCAGCGCTTCGGCGTGCCAATGGGGAACGGCGGGCCGCATGCTGCCTTCATGGCCACACGCGATGCGTTCAAGCGTTCGCTCCCTGGGCGCCTTGTTGGCGTCTCCGTGGACGCGGACGGCAACCCTGCCTATCGACTCACGCTGCAGACGCGTGAGCAGCACATTCGTCGCGAGAAGGCCACGTCGAACATCTGCACTGCGCAGGTGCTTCTGGCCGTGATCGCCAGCATGTATGCCGCCTGGCATGGGCCCGATGGACTTCGTGCGATTGCCGAACGCGTGCATGGGCATGCAGCAAGGCTTGCCGCTGGCCTGCGCAACGTTGCGGGACTGTCGCTTCGGCACGAGCACTTCTTCGACGCGATCGCTCTCGAGACAGGAAGCGCCGCACGCGCCGATGAGCTACTCGCCGCGGCAGCCGGCGCCGGCTATGAGCTACGTCGCATCGACAAGACTGGCGTTGGGCTCGCCTGTGACGAGCTCACAACTGCGAGAGACGTTGCGACACTGCTCAAGGTGCTCGGCGCGCAAGAGGGCGCAAGCGTTGATGGCGGCGCGTATCTCCCCGAAACAGTACGACGCAGTGATGCCATCTTGACGCACCCGATCTTCACGCTGCACCGCTCGGAGAGCGAAATGCTGCGCTACATCTTCAGGCTCGCGGAGAAGGACGTGAGCCTGACGCGCTCCATGATTCCGCTCGGAAGTTGCACCATGAAGTTGAATGCCACCACCGAGATGGAGGCGATCGGGCACCCGGGATTTGCGAACGTGCATCCGTTCTCAGATCCGTCGCGGCTTACCGGGTACGCGCAGCTGACGAGCGACCTCGAGACGTGGCTCGCGGAGATCACTGGCTTCGCCGCCGTGAGCCTGCAGCCGAACGCGGGATCGCAGGGTGAATACGCGGGCCTCCTCGCTATTCGTCACTGGCACCACTCGCGCAACGAGACGCAGCGCACGATCTGCTTGATCCCGAGCAGCGCGCACGGGACGAACCCTGCGAGTGCGGTGATGGCCGGATTCCGCGTTGTGGTGGTCGCATGTGACGATCACGGGAACGTTGACATGAGCGACTTGAAGGCGAAGATCGCGGAGCATTCAGGATCGCTCGGCGCACTGATGGTTACCTATCCGAGCACGCATGGTGTCTTTGAAGAGACGATCCGTGAGATCTGCGACGCGGTGCATGCGGCGGGCGGCCTGGTCTACATGGATGGCGCAAACATGAACGCGCAGGTTGGACTCTCGCAACCGGGGGCGTTCGGTGCCGATGTCTGCCATCTCAATCTGCACAAGACGTTCGCCATCCCACACGGTGGTGGTGGGCCAGGGATGGGACCGATCGGCGTGGTCGAGCGACTGGCACCGTTCCTGCCCGGTCGCAACCTGGGTGACGAGGGTCGCGTCTCGTCTGCGCCGTACGGAAGTGCGAGCATTCTGCCGATCAGCTGGGCATACATTGCGGCACTCGGCGCGGAGGGTGTGCGCGCGGCAACAGAGGTTGCAATTCTCAGTGCGAACTACATGGCGGCATGTCTCCGAGATGCGTTCCCAATCCTGTACACGGGCCGCACCGGGACGGTCGCGCACGAGTGCATCCTCGACGTTCGTCCGATCACTGCTGAGAGCGGCGTGACGGTGGAGGATATTGCAAAACGGTTGATGGACTTCGGCTTCCACGCACCAACCATGAGTTGGCCGGTTGCAGGGACGCTGATGCTCGAGCCAACAGAGTCAGAGTCGAAGGCAGAGCTAGATCGATACATAGACGCGCTGCGGTTGATTCGCGAAGAGGCACGAGCGATTGCAGCGGGATCTGTACCGCTTGAGCAGAGCGCACTTCGCAATGCGCCACACACGGCAAGCGACCTGCTCCGCAGCGACTGGGCGCGTCCATACACTCGAGAACAGGGTGCATTCCCGCTCCCATGGGTGAAGGCGCGCAAGTTCTGGCCGCCAGTGCGTCGCATCGACAACGTCCACGGCGACCGCAATGTGGTCTGTGCCTGCCTCCCTGTGGATGCGTACGCTGAGGCGTCTGGCGAGACGGCGCTGCTCGCTGCGCGGGGCTAGGGGTTCACGCGCTAGGCTGCGGGCATGAGTAGGGAGGGTTCGAGCATCTGGCTCGCTGGAGTGCGCACGCTCCTCGATCAGCTTGAGAGGACGCAAGGCGCTGCGATCGAAGCGCTCGCGATCGCCGGTTGCGATTCGATCAGCCGCGGTGGCATCGTGCACGTTGCGGGGACCGGCCACTCGGCGATCATTCCACTTGAGGCCTTTCATCGAGCCGGCGGACTCGCTGCCATGAATCCGCTCTGGGATCCGGCCACACTTCCGCCAACAGGTGCGCCGCAAGCAACACTGCTTGAACGTGATCCTGCGCGGGGCGCCGCTGCAGTCAAGGCTGCGGGGATCAAGCCCGGCGAACTCCTGATAGTTGTAAGCCAGTCGGGAATCAACGGTGCACCCGTAGAGACTGCGATCGCCGGTGCCGCCGCGGGTGCGGTGGTTGGTGCATTCGTGAGCCTGCCACACTCAAGCGGTCTCACCAGCCGTCACCCATCCGGAAAGACGCTGGCGCAAGTTGCAACGCATGTCATTGATACGGGTGTTCCGCGTGGCGATGCGCTCTTGCCGCGACCAGATGGAAGCACCGCACTCGCGGCAAGCACCATGATCTTCACCGCCGCCTGGTACCTCTTCCTTGAGCGACTCCTCGCGCGGCTTGATGAGGCGGGCGTGGAGACGCCAGTCTGGAAATCGTCCAATACCCCTGGCGGTGATGACTGGAATGCGCGCTACTTTGCGCGCTACGCGGACCGCGTTGCGGGACTTCGAGGCGAGTGATCGTGACAAAGAAGTCAGCCGCGTTGCGCGGCATCCGCGGCGCGGCGCTTGTCAATGGCAAGATCCTCGACGACGCACTGATCGGTATTGATCCGAGCGGGCTCGGAACGATCGCCTCGGTTGCGCGTGCGCGCAGCGGGAGCGCGCTTGCCTCGCGCGCGCGTCGCGTTGAGGGCCTGATCGTCCCAGGCTACGTGGATGTGCACCTGCACGGTGCCGGCGGACACGATGTGCTCGGACCTGGGGGTGCGCACGAACTCCTCATGTGGGCACGTGGCGTTCGAACTGCAGAGCGCGAAGTCGTTGCGTCACTGCGTGCACTAGCCGTGGAGACCGCCAAACACGGATACGCGGCGATCACCCCTGCAGCGGTGAGCCTCCCCCTTGAAAGCCTGCGACTCTGGGTTCGCGCGGTGAGCGTGGCGCGTGCCGAGCAGGGCGAAGAGTTGAAGCGTGGCCGGGCACGTGATGAAGCGATCATCCTCGGCGCAAACTCTGAAGGCCCCGCGATCAGTCATGCACGGAAGGGCGCGCATGATCCGACGGTGCTCATCAACCCTGCTGAACTCTTGCGCGCACTTGACGATCGACCAGGCGATTGGTCGGCACTCCGAATCGTCACCGTTGCACCAGAACTGAAGGGTGGCGAAGAGCTGATCCGCGCGCTCGCGAAGCGCAAGATCGTGGCAAGCGTCGGACACAGTACGGCAACACTGGATCAGGCGAATGCCGCGTGGGCCGCGGGAGCCACGAGTACCACGCACCTATGCAATGGAATGGACCCGTTCCATCATCGAACGCCTGGACTGGTTGGCGCGGCGCTCGCGCACCGAAGTGCGCGCGTGGAGCTGATCTGCGACGGGGTGCATGTGGAGTCGAACGTGGTGAAGCTGTTTGCGGACATCCTCGGCAACCGACTGATGGTGGTGTCGGACGCCTGCCCGGTGGCGGGCCTCGGTGACGGCGACTTCATGCTCGGAAGCATGCCGGCGCGGGTGAAGGGCGCGCATGCCACGCTACGCGACGGAACCCTCGTCGGTGCCGTCTCGCTCGTGGACGTGGGCGTGCAGAATCTCGTTGCGTTTGGCGTTCCACTCACCGCCGCCGTTGTCGCGGCGAGCAAGACTCCGGCAGACCTCTTGCGCACCCCGCAGCTCGGAAGGATCGCCGTTGGTGCAGCGGCTCGACTCTCAACGATCGACCCCGTGAGCGGCGCGCTCCGCGGCCGCGTCAGCTTCTAGGCGCAGCTCAGGCGCGCTCTCGCCACCTAGGCGCGATCCCACCAGTTCTTCCCGAGCGCAACAAGCGCACCGATCCCGAACTTGAAGATCAGGTCCGCCTGCACGATCTGCGCCATGACGAGCGCGTCGTAACCCGGCTCGCCTGCGAACGCCACCACCGTGAAGGCGATCGAATCAAGCGGGACGCTGACTGCGTTGCTGGAGAAGACGCGCATCAACCATGAGCGCGAACGAAGGCGGTGGTAGATCTCCGTATCTACGCTCTCTGAGAGAAGGATGGCTCCGAACGACGCGACCAAGAATCGTCCTGGTGTCTCAAGGGCGGCCGCCACGATCACATTCACCACCGCGGCAAGACCGATCATCATGAAGATCGGTGTTCGGCCGAGGCCCGCTCGGGCACTCGACTGGTGTGCGATATCGCGGAGCGTGAAGGTGATCCCGAAGGTGAGCGTCCCTGCGGAGAGCATGCCGAGTGGGCCGAGGTCGATGAAGACAGGGATGAGCAGGTTGCTCACGGCAACGGCAACCGTGTAGAGCGCGGCGGTCACGCCGAGCCAGAGCACGTGGCTTCGCTTCATCCGCATCTCACTGGTGCATCAGTACATCACCGTGCGCGTGAGGTGATGTGGATGATGGGTGGCGTGATAGCTCTTCCAGAGCCGATAGTCCACCTGCGGGCTGATCAACTGCGCAGCGTCAGGTCGACGTGCATTGATCTCGTCGGTCAGGCGCGCCACCGCGTAGATGGAGAGCGCACGGAGCTCCACCTCCTCTTCGCTGTCGCGAGGGATCTCAACTCCGTTGTCGATCGCTTCGGTCAGGGCGGGAGTGAAGTGCGCGATCTCCATCACGCGAAGCGCAACCGGAACGATGTAGTCGGCGAACGCGGTGGCGCGCCACGGATCGGTGAGCGTCTTCACGCCGACCCGCGCGAGCGAGAGGTGCAGCGACCAGAGGCCAAGCTGCGCGAGTTTGGCGATCGTGACCTGGTGGCCGCGCCACGTGCTGACGTCGCGGAACCGCGGAAACTCTTCGGGGAGGCGCTCCAAGAGACCGTCTCCTCCCGCATAGAGCGCTGGGGCGCATGACGCAACCCAGTTGCCCCATGAACCGTGGTACCTGTCGATGAGGATCGCTCCAACCTCGTTGAGGATCTTCGTGCGCTCTGCGAGCATCGGCATCTCAATGTTGCCGTGGAAGAGTCGCACCAGGTCGTCGCGGGTCACCTGCGCGGCCCATTCGCCGGTGAGAAGCGGCTCACCAGCCGTGATCGCGCGGTGCATGCAGGCGACCATCGCCTCACTGTCGACATAGGTGGTGCCGTGGTACTCGGTCTCGAACTTCACCGACGTTGCGAAGTCCGTGAATGCGAAGTTCAACGTGTTGACGAGCATGGTGAGGTTCGTCATTCGGGTCGGGTCAGGTCCAACATCAAATGGTCCAGCTGGGCTGCTCCCGATCGGCGTGAACTCTTCGTATGCCATCCATTTGGCAACCTGGCGGATCGCCTCCTCTGAGATGCGCACATGCTGTGGCGCGTCGACCACAGGGAGCACCGATTGGAGAACCGGGCTCTCCCAGATCTGGCTTGCTCGCACCGCACCCTCCATCTACTCGTGATCCTCCCTCGCAACCTCGTGTCACTGCGACACGCCGTGCACAGAGTGCGTGGAGGCGGCATCATCATCGCAGACTCACCGCGCAGCGTGCGTGGTTCTAGCGGGGCGAAAGGGAGACGATGGGCGAACCACGCATCCTTGTTGTTGGCAGCACGATGATGGACCTGATCGCGTATGCGCAGCGCCTCCCTGAAGTGGGTGAGACGCTAGTGGGTGACCGATTCCAGATGGGCTTCGGCGGCAAGGGGGCGAATCAGGCGGTGATGGCGGCACGCTTTGGAACACCAGTCGCCATGGTCAACGCGGTTGGCAACGACGCCTACGGCAGCGCACATATGGAAAATTTCGCCAGAGAGGGGATCGACACCACGTGGATGCGCACCGTGGAGGGGAGCAGCGGGGTTGCGCCGATCTGGGTCGACGCCAAGGGGAAGAATCGCATCATCATCATCCCCGGTGCCAACAACAGCACAGATCCGGCGGTGGCCGAGTCGGCGGTGCGCGAGTTCGCGCCGGCGATCGTGTTGGGCGAGCTGGAGATTCCGCAGCACGTAACGCTTGCGGCGTTCCGTGCTGCGCGTGCCGCCGGCATCACCACGCTCTTGAATCCTGCGCCAGCGGCTGAACTGGATCCAGCGCTGCTCGCCACAACCGATTGGCTTGCACCGAACGAGACCGAATTTGCAACCATCTTCGGTGGGGAACCACGCGGCGACGGTGCCTCCGCGCGAATCAAGGCGGCAGCGGTGAAGTCAGGCGCCAAGTTGGTCGTGACCCTCGGCTCCGCTGGCGCAGTCATTGCGATCCCTGGCGAGGAGCTGATCAACATTCCGGCTCCAGAGGCGAAGGTGATCGACACCACGGGTGCGGGCGACGCTTTCCTTGGCGCATTCGCCTTCGGCCTTGCAAGTGACCTCAACGCAGTCGAGGCGGCGAAGCTATCGGTCGCCTGTGCTTCATCGAGCGTCGAACGACTGGGAACGCAGAGCAGTTATCTCAGCCGAGCGGATGCAGCGGCACTTGCCGCCCCCTATCTAGCGAAAAGGAGTTCCTGATGGTCGCAACAGAGAAGGATGGTCGGAAGCATCACATTGGCCTGAAGCGGGGAGACGTTGGTCGCTACGTGCTCCTGCCCGGCGACCCTGGTCGCGTCGAGACGATCGCGAGTCGATTCGACAACCCCCGACTCGTCATGCAGCGACGCGAATACACCACGTGGGTCGGCGAGCTTGATGGTGTCCCCGTGGCATGTACCTCGACCGGAATCGGCTGCCCCTCCACCGCGATCGCCGTAGAGGAGTTGCACGACATTGGCGTCGACACGTTCATCCGCGTCGGCACATCTGGTTCCATGCAGCCGCATATCAAGCCGGGCTCGCTCGGTGTGGTCAGTGGCGCGATCCGTGATGAAGGGACGAGCCGTCACTATCTCCCGATCGAGTTCCCTGCGGTTGCAGATCTCGACGTCACCATCGCCTTGCGCGACGCGGCGCTCGCGAGTGGCTTCCCGTCCTTCGTTGGCGTGGCGCAGTCAAAGGATTCGTTCTACGGACAGCACGCGCCGGAGCGCATGCCTGTCGCCGATGACCTGAAACGAAGGTGGAAGGCGTGGATGGCGGGAGGCGCAATCTGTTCGGAGATGGAGGCGGCTACTCTCTTCATTGTTGCCGCAACGCTCGGCGCACGTGCGGGGGGCACGATGTTGATCTTGGGTAATCCCGAACAACGACCGATGACTGCTGATGAAGAGGCCGCCTGCGACATCAACCGAGTGATCGATGCGGGCGTCGGTGGACTACGGCGCCTGATCGCAGCGGATCGGGCCAGCGGGCGACTTTCGCGCTGATCGCTATCCTGCGCAGATGAGCAACCTTCGCAGGCACGCCGTCACCATCATCCCTGGCGACGGGGTCGGCCCCGAGGTCGCCCTTGCCACACGCCGCATCCTTGACGCCGCCGCCGCACGTGGGGGCGTCGCCTTTGACTGGGAAGAGGCGGAGGCTGGCGCATCGGGCTTCCTGAAAGGCGACCAGAAGGGTGTCCCTCAGGCGACGCGCGACAGCATCGAGCGGACGCGCGTTGCGCTCAAGGGTCCGCTCGAGACACCTGTCGGATTCGGCGAGAAGAGCGCCAATGTCACGCTGCGCAAACTCTTCGAGACGTATGCCAACGTTCGCCCCGCGCGTGAACTTCCAGGGATCCCTACGCGCTACAAGGGCGAAGGTGTTGACATGGTGATCGTGCGCGAGAACATCGAAGATCTCTACGCCGGCATTGAACATCTGCAGACGTTTGACGTCGCGCAGGCGGCGAAGCTGATCACCAGAAAGGGATCCGAGAAGATCATTCGCTTCGCCTATGAGCTTGCGCTTCGGGAGAATCGGAAGAAGGTGACGACAGCGAGCAAGGCGAACATCTTGAAGTTCACTGAAGGGATGTTCAAGCGGATCGGCGAAGAGCTCGCAGCCGAATATGCGCCGATCGAGGCGAACCATCTCATCATCGACAACGTGGCGCATCAGATGGTGAAGGATCCGGCGCAGTTTGACGTGATCGTCGCCACCAACCTGCACGGCGACATCATCAGTGACCTTGCATCGGGGCTCGTGGGCGGGCTCGGCTTTGCGTCGAGCGCAAACTACGGCGATGAGGTGGCGATCTTCGAGGCGGTGCACGGCTCCGCACCGAAGTACGCAGGGAAGAATGTCATCAATCCGACCGCCCTGATCCTCTCCGCCACGATGATGCTCCGGCACATCGGCGAGCTCGACCTCGCCGACCAGGTCGAAGACGCGGTGCTCGCGACGCTCGAAGATGGGAAGGCGCTGCCGCAGGATGTCGTACGCCAGCAGGGTGGCGACGTGGAGGCGGCGGTGAGCACCACCGGGTTCACGGACGCAGTCATTGAGAACCTCGGTCGCGGACCGAAGAGCGTCCCAACCGCGGCGAGCCGTCCGCGCGCAACGATGGTGAAGCCGCACCCGCGTTGGGTCGATGGCGAGAAGCGACATGCAGAGGTTGGCCCCGCAACGGTCTTGGGGGTAGACATCTTCTTGGAGTCGCTCCTCTCGCCAGCCGAGATCGGCGCAAAGCTTGCCGCGCTCTCGGGGCCGACGTTCAACCTGCGCATGGTCTCCTCGCGCGGCGTCGTGGTGTGGCCGAAGGCGGCACCGGCGTTTGAACACGTTGGTTTCTTCCGAGCGCGATTCGTCGCGCGCGATAAGGCGGCGAGTGTCAGCAACGAAGAGCTCCTTGCGCTCGTGACGCGCGTTGCTGGAGTTGCGCAGTGGGTGCACCTCGAGAAGCTGCGGTCTTGGGGTGGCGAAGAGGGCTTCACCCGTGCCGCAGGCGAATAGCCAACTCAGCGCCGCAGGGTTGAAGTGCCAGGGCGAAGCGGAACCTCTCGTATGCAACTGATTGCCCTCGGCTTCTTCATCCTCGCCGCTGGCGTTGCCTCGTCGGTTCAGGCGGTCGTCAACGCGGAGGTCGGTCGGCGCACAGATCCGCTCACTGCAGCCACAGTCTCATTCGCGGTCGGTCTCGCCGTGCTTCTCGTGATTGGTGCAGTCAGCGGCCGCCTCCAGCTCGTAGAGGCGACGCAGCTTCCACCACTTCTCTTGACGGGCGGACTCTTCGGCGTCTTGATTGTGACCGGCTTCGCCACCGTGGTTCCCGTCCTTGGTGTCACCGAGGCGACACTCATCTACATCCTCGGCTCGCTCGCTGCGGCACTCGCGATCGATGCAGTCGGCCTTCTCGGCGCACCGCAGATCCCCATCACGCTCACACGCATTGCGGGGATCGTGCTCGCCGTCGTCGGCTTCCTACTCGCTCGGCGATGAACGAGCGACGATCAGAGACGCAACCAGAGTCAGGAGCGCCGAAGCGACCTCTCGCGGAACCACTCGACGAAGAGGCACCGGACGCGGCAGATCTGCTGCGCGGCGTCTTGCAAGACGAACGTTATGAGCCAGGGATGATCATCCTCGACCGCCAAGAGGTTCCGCTCGCTGACGATGGACTCCCCGCGTATGTGGCAGAAGATGCACCGACCCCGTTGCGCGGTGCGTACATCTATCTCAGCGTGATCGGTTTCTTTTGCGGAACGATCGTCATCAGCGCGCTCAACCTTGGCGCGAGCTGGTCAGATCCGATCGTCAAGATCCCCGTGCTCATCGGCGCGATCCCGCTCTTCATTGCGATGGGTGAGGCGGGCCTCCGCATCGCGCGGTCCGTCCCAGCCTGGTGGCCGATCAACCGTGGTCGCGCGCTCTTTCGCGCCGGCTGGGTGCTGACGATCGCGACGCTCGCACTGATCCTTGCGCTCGCAGTGCGCGCCGCACTCGTTGCGTAAGGTGCAGCGTTTTGTCTGACCCGCTGCGTTTCGCCTATCGCGCCGCGCCGAGCCCTTCAATCAGGCGCTGCATGGATGCGCGCAAGAACTCTTCCACTCGTTGACCCGCCATCACGGCAAGCATCGGATCGAGTTCGCTCGAGGCACGCCATGACGCGTTGGTGGAGCTGGCATCACCAGCGACAGGTGCAAGGTCAATGATTGCCGCCACCACCGCGTGTCCGCCAATGTCCGGGCGAACCTTCAGTCTGAGGTGGAGTCGTGCGGCACCGCCGGCGAGCATCTCTACCGTGCGCCGCACGGAGACGGCGGCGGTGACAGGAATTCCCGCAACTTCGGTTGCGAGGCGTCCTTCAATATGCTCTGCGTCCGTGCGATGGAGAGCCTCACACCCTGGGAGGAGCGCGGCGATCGCCGCTGGATCGTCACTCGACTCAAGGAGTTGCGTAACGCTTCTGCGCAGGGTGCTGGAACCGTTGAATTCGGCCATCGAGCCCTCCAACTACTTCGCCTGCTTGCAACCCACGTGCGCGATCAATAGATCTTCGTGACACTCTCCGGCATCTCAATGATGAACTCGCTCGCAGGGATCGGTGCGTCCAACGTGATCGCGGTCACCTGCGCCTCTCGAATCACGCGCTCATCGTGGATCTCGCTGATGCTGAGCAGGATCCCCGTTGCGCGATCGAACATGACGCGGTATCGGAAGGTGGCGTGATCGCCGACGCGGTCAATGATGCGTGGTGCGGCCGACTCCACGGTCAGCGCTGCGCGATCAAGGTGTGTTGACTCGTGCACGGCGCCGAGCGTGCCGCTGCGCAGCGTGTTCGCGCAGAAGTGCGCAGGTCGAAGGAAGGTGCTCGCCCAACCCTTTCCAGGGAGTGGGCCGAGCGTCTGCACATGTCCCGCGGTGGCTGGGAGTTCTGCATCATCGAGACCTGGGGGCGGCGCCCGGTGCGGTCGACGCGTTGCGGTGTTGCTTGCGGCGTTGTACTGCTGGATCACAGACCCATCCGTCGCCCAGACCTCATAGGCCGACCCCGTTGAGGTGGTGACGCGTGCATGCGGACGATCGACAAGGATCTCGGTCCGCGTCACGCGTTCGCCGCTTGTGGCAACGCTGCGATCTTCAATGCGGAGGCGGATGGTGCGCGCGCGCCGCTCCGCGTCAGCGGCGAAGGCGAAGAGTTGATCGTGCGTGGGGAGGCCACCGGGCAGGGCGCTGACAACATGGGCGAGGCTCGCCTCGCTCGTGTGGACTGGCGCGATGCTGCTGGGTGGCTTCATTCCCCCATCGTAGCGGAGCGCTGGGCGTAGACTCTGCGCATGGCAGATCAGCTCGCAGCCACCGTTGCGCCTGGACGACCACTCCGCGAGGCGTGGATCGTGGAGGCGGTTCGCACCCCGGTCGGTCGTTACGGTGGCGCGCTCGCAGGAGTGCGCCCTGACGATCTCGCCGCCACTGTCCTTGAGGGAGTCGTCGCAAGAAGTGGAATTGACGCGGCGATCATTGACGACGTCATTCTCGGGTGCGCGAACCAGGCGGGTGAAGACAACCGCAACATTGCGCGGATGGCACTCCTGATCGCTGGACTTCCCGTTGAGGTTGCTGGCCAGACGGTGAATCGACTCTGTGGCTCCGGACTCCAAGCGGTGGCGAGTGCGGCACAGGCGATCGCAGTTGGTGATGCCGATGTTGTCATTGCAGGTGGTGTGGAGAGCATGAGCCGCGCGCCATTGGTCACGCTAAAGCCGGAGAGCGGGTACGAGCGCGGTAACCGCGAGCTCGTTGACACCACGATCGGCTGGCGATTTGTGAACCCTGCCCTGGATGCGAAGTACCCAACAATCTCACTGGGTGAAACGGCCGAGCGCGTCGCCGCGCAGTGGAAGGTTTCACGCGAAGAGCAGGACACATTCGCCCTCGAGTCACAACGCCGCGCTGCTGCGGCGGCGGCGAGTGGTGTGCACGCAGAGGAGATCGTGCCGGTGAAGATCCCGCAACGCAAAGGGGATCCCATCTCAGTGGAGAAGGATGAACACCCGCGTCCAGAGACAAACGCGACGAGCCTTGCATCGTTGCGTCCCGCATTCATTGAGGGTGGGAGTGTCACCGCTGGGAACGCATCTGGCATCAACGATGGTGCCGCCGCACTGCTCGTGACGGAGGCGGGGCGCGCTCGTGCACTCGGACTGAAACCACTTGCGCGTGTCGTCGCCACTTCAGTGGCTGGCGTCGACCCATCGGTCATGGGGATCGGACCGATTCCTGCAATCCGGAAGCTGCTCGCGCGCACCGGATTAAGCGTGAGAGAGATCGATCGCGTGGAACTGAATGAGGCCTTTGCGAGCCAGGCGGTCGCCTGCATCCGCGAGCTTGGGCTCAATCCGGCCACCACCAACATCCACGGTGGCGCCATTGCGCTCGGCCACCCCCTCGGCGCATCGGGCGCCCGCATGTTGGTCACGCTCACCCGAGAGCTCACCCGCAGCGGGAGCCGCTTCGGGATCGCCTCCATGTGCGTGGGCGTGGGGCAAGGGATCGCCATGCTCGTGGAGCGGGTAGAATCCTGATCTAGGCGCACGGCGCAATCGGAAGAGCAGGAGGCAGCGATGTTGAACCAGGAGACGGCAACCAGTACGCCAGTTGAGAAGCCAGCAACAGAGACGCCAGCGACCCCGCTCGTCCTCACCGATGCCGCCGCCGCAAAGTTTCGCGACCTGACCAAGGGTGAGACGAACCCCGCGATCGGCCTTCGTGTGTACATCATCTCTGGTGGATGCAGCGGTTACCGCTACGGCATGATGGTTGAAGAGACGGCCAACGCAGACGATCAGATTTTCGAAACGAATGGCGTGAAGGTATACCTTGACGAGAAGTCGGTGCCGCTCGTCATCGGTTCTTCGGTCGACTATGTGGATTCACTGATGGGCGCGGGATTCACGGTTGAGAATCCAAACTCGGTCGGCGGCTGCGGCTGCGGTTCGAGCTTCCGCACGGCGGAATCGGCCGGCGCACCCTCCGCCTGCAGCCACTGAGCCTCCCCTGAACGGGGACGCCGCACGCGACGGGGGCGAGCCCGAAGGTCAGTCAGAGACGCTTCCAATATCGCCACGTGCGTCACTGGTTCCACTCTTTCCGCTTGACCTCGTCCTCTTCCCTGGGGTAGCGCTTCCGCTGCACATCTTCGAGCCGCGATATCGACTGATGGTGAAGCGCTGCATGGAGTCGCGATCTCCATTCGGCGTCATCAACATCAGCGGAGGTGAGATCGCAACTATTGGAACGATCGCCGATATCCGCGAGGCCACTCGATATGTTGATGGTCGGTGGGACCTTGTCACGCTTGGAACCACACGCTTTCGAGTCGTTCGACTCAATCGCGATGCGCCCTACCTCCGTGCCGAAGTGCAGATCCTCGACGAGCCAGCCGGCGGGCCGCACGCCGTGCTGACCGCTGTTGCTGAGCGCGTCTCCGCCGGGTTTGTTGACTATCTCGAGCTGCTGCGCGGTGACGGGGT
This sequence comes from Candidatus Limnocylindrus sp., assembly GCA_046081085.1. GTDB lineage: Bacteria > Chloroflexota > Limnocylindria > Limnocylindrales > Limnocylindraceae > Limnocylindrus. Next base: position 28,217 of record JBJTVF010000005.1, on the reverse strand, counting down.
GCACGAACACGGCGACGATGACGATGAGGGTGATGACGAGGGTGACGAGGGCGAAAATGATGGAGACAGCTACGTTGACGAAGTGACGGCAGAAGCGATCGACGAAGCGCTGTCTGAAGAGGGCGGCGGTTACCTTTCTGAAGAGGTTGTCAGTGAGATTGAGAAGCTCCTCCTGACCTCAAGCGTGGCGAGCGACTCGTTGCGCGATCAGGGTGAGGGGGTGGAGTTTGAGCGCTCGGACGAGGAGGCCGGCGAATCATCCGATGAAACGGATGAGCTGCTTGCAACGGCGATCACACGCCTCTCTGGAGCAGAAGACCCGGTGAGCCTTTCACACATTGTGGGTGGCGTCGTGCAGCTATCCAACGAACAGCGTCAGTCGCTCCTTGAAGCACCAGATGCGCGGACGCGACTCGAAGCACTTGAGCAGCACCTTGAGCGTGAGCGACTACTCCTCGCAGAAGGGATCCGCCCATGGAGTGCTGACCCCCGCGCGCTCCGCGAACGCCGCAACTAGCGCACCGCACATGAGAGCCTCACACACATGAATCGCTGGGCGAGCGTTGCGCAACGCATCGAGAGCGCGACCCGAACCTCCGAGAAGGTTCAACTTCTTGCCGCCGCGCTCCAGCGCGCAGACGACGTGGACCTTGAGATTGCAGTGCGTCTGATGGGCAGCCGCGGCGTGGTGCCGAGCGGCACCCTCTCGTGGGGAACCATTGCGCGCGCAGCCGAGGAGGTCGCTGGCGCGCCATCGGGCTCTCTCGCAAAGCTGCTTGACGATGGTGGGGATCTAGGGCGCGCGGTAGAGGATCTCTTCGAGTCCGAGCGACCACTCGCTGGGCCTGCACTTGCGGAAGTGGAGCGAAGTGCACAGACGCGCACCGAGGCACTCGCAGAGGCGACGGGCACACATCCGTCCGCACATGCGAGTGCCGCTCCAATGCTGCGCGCGCTTCCGGAGGCCTTCCAGGCGATCGCGGCATCAAGTGGTCAGCGCCGTCACGACCTGCTGGTTCAGCTCTTCTATGGGTGTTCGCCCATCGCGGCAAAATTCCTCGTGCGCGCCCTCATCGGCGACTTGCGGATCGGTCTCCGCGACGGGCTCCTCGAAGCGGCGATCGCTGCCGCGTTTGACGCTGAATTAGCCGCGGTCCGCTGGGCGATGCTGATTGAAGGGGACCCAGGGAGGGTGGCGCTGCTTGCCCGTGGCGGCCGCCTGCACGAGGCACGCCTGCAGCTCTTTCACCCAATCCCACCGATGCTCGCCGCCGCGACCTCCGGCGTCCCCGAAGTCGTTGAGCGGCTTAGTGAACGACCAGAGTTCGCGGGTCGCTCCGCCTTCTCGGTTGCCGTTGAAGACAAGTACGACGGTGTCCGCGCGCAGCTACACGTTGATGGTGAACGCGCCGCGCTGTATGGACGCGACCTTCACGATGTGACGGTGTCATTTCCCGAGATCGCCGCCGCGGCGCGCGCTGCGGAGATCAACGGGATCTTGGATGGAGAGATTGTTGCGTGGGAGGATGGACGCCCGCTACCGTCCAGCACGCTCACCTCTCGACTGACTGGCGGAGCGCAGACCCTCTCAGCACAGCAGCGCACCACCGCGCTCTTCATTGCATTTGATTGTCTGGCGCAACGTGGCGAACCGTTGCTTCAGCTGCCGTATCACGAGCGTCGCCGTGCGCTTGAGGAGTTGCGGCTCGAGAAGATCAGCGATGGGCAGATTCGAATTGCAACTTGCGTGGAGGCAGAAGGGGCTGAGGCGATCGAGTCGGCATTCATCCATGCGCGACAGCGCGGATGTGAGGGACTCGTTGTGAAAGCACCAGACGCACCATACGCGCCTGGTCGTCGCGGATCTGGATGGCTCAAGGTGAAGCGATCGCTGGACACGATCGACGTCATTATTGTCGGCGCAGAGCCAGGGCTCGGACGCCGCCGTGCACTCCTCTCCGAGTGCACGTTCGCCGTGCGAGATGATCTCTCAGGACGACTCGCAACTATTGGTCGTGCCACCGTTTCGTTGCCAGACGCGGAGGTCGCATCGCTCAGCCAGTGGCTCGAGGCGCACACGATTGCGCAACTCGGCACGTATCGAAGCGTTGAGCCGCGCGTGGTGGCCGAGGTTGCCTTCGATGCAGTGCGAAGGAGTGAGCGCACCGCATCTGGCTTCACCCTCCGCTCCCCACGGATCACGCGCCTTCGTTCAGACTTGGGCCCGGACCAGGCGGCAACACTTGCATCGCTGGAGAGTCGCTGCCACCTTGGCAGCGCACAGGCTGACGCATGAATCAAACGAGAGGAGCACACGTTGACTGATCAAACCTCGCATGCAGAGCTCCTCCACACCGCCGCGACTTCCACTGATGAGGCGGGGAAGGTGACGGAGCTTCGTGCCGCAATTCCTGCAACGACCGCTGGGATCTATCTCAACGCGGGCAGCGTTGGTCCGCTCCCGCGCGAAGTGGATGCGGCGGTCCGCCACGTGCAGGAGCAAGAGCTTGCAACCGGCCGAGCCTCAGAGCACCTGATAGACGACGTGGAGGTGCGCGTGGATGAACTTCGCGGCGTCTTCGCCTCGGTTCTCGCCACAGACCTTGAACTTGTTGCGGTAGCGCACAGCACCACCGAGGCGGTCATGCGTGCAATCATTGCCATCGAACTCAAGCCAGGTGACCGCGTGGTTACGCTCGACGAGGAGTATCCGGCGATTCGCGGGAGTCTCGCTGCGCGCGCCGCTCGAGGAGGGTTCAGCGTTGAGACGGTGAGTGCGCGCGACGAACGCGGACTCGCGATCAGTGATGAGGAGATCGTTGCAAGAGTTACCGAACTGTTGGTTCCGCCCACTCGCGCAATTGTGATCTCGCGAGTTAGCTGGATCAGCGGACGCATTCTTCCACTTGAAGAGATCCTTCCGCGTGCCCGCGCAGCAGGGGTCATCAGCATTGTCGACGGTGCGCAGTCTGTTGGCGCAATGCTTGAAGCCGTGGATGCGTTGGATCCAGATGTGCTCGCCTTCCCTTCGCAAAAGTGGCTCCTCGGCATTGAAGGACTTGCCGGCATGCGGCTCTCGCGCCGCGCCCTAGCTGCGGGCGGTCTGCAGACGCCAATCGGCGGCTTCCTTGCATTTCGCGAACCCGCACTCGACGGTGTTGGCGTGATGCACGACGACGCGCGACGATTCCAAACTTCAGGGTTCGCTCGGGCAGCACTCGTCGGCTCCGCACGCGCCGCTGGCTGGCTCTCCATGCAGGTGGGCCTGCCGTGGGCGGCTGCCCGTGCGGGCCGCCTGGCACGCGCCTTCGCCGCAGGCGCCGCCTCGATCCCAGGCGTTGAACTCCTCGTCGGTCCAGGGCGCCTCGCCACGATCGTCGCGCTTCGCGTGGACGGCTGGGAGGCGTCACAACTCGTTGAAGAGTTCAGCCGCCGCGCCTTCGCCATCACCCGGCGCGTCCCCGGCATTGCGGCCACGGCGGACCGCCCCGCCTCAAACCCTGCCCTGCGCACCTCGTGGGGCTTCTGGAACACGGACGACGAGGTCGGCCGAATGCTCGAGCTCCTCACCCTCTTCGCCGCGCACACGCCAGAGAGCCTGCCGAAGCGTCCAGCCATTGAAATCATCCAACGCTGAAATGCGCGGCAACCGCGCCCCGCGTGGGTTCATAGGGAAGCGCCTCTATCAACTACAACATGCGCCGCGACCGGTCTTTCGCGCGGTGCTCGCAAGCGGAGGGAGTGGACTCGTCTTCATGCTGATCTATCTCGCATATGACCTTCACGTTGAGCGTGCGCTGATCAGCGGCGTTGCACCATCACTGCTCGCTGGAGGGGGAGATCTACGTACGGAGGCCGCTGCGCTCGTGGTCCTATGTACCGCCACATTCGGAAGTCTGCTGACCTACCTGATCGTTCCGCAACCATCTGCAGTTGGCACGTTCACAACACGCTCTGGCTGGTCTGCACTGCTCGGACTCTTTGCCAGTCTCCCCATCGCATACATCGGATTGGTGATTGAGAGTCAGTTCTTGAAGCCGTTCTTGCTCGCGCTGTAGCGCGCACACCGTCAGCGCGAGATGTAGCCAACCATTCGGTATCCAACGCCGCGCACGCTGACGAGAATCTCAGGCTTGCGCTGATTCCCCTCAAACTTCTTTCGGAGGCGGTTGATCGCAACACGGAGCGCCTCATCGCCGCCGTTCCAGCCCTCTCCCCAAATCTTCTGCCGAATCTCCTGATGGGTGATCGCTTCGCCGAGCCGATCGACAAAGAGGGCGACGAGTCGCTTCTCAATCCCGGTGAGGAGTGTGCTGCGACCGTCCACGTGCAGTGACCCAGTTGCCGGGTCGAATCGGATTGCGTGGGGGGCGGTTGTCATGGGAGTGGAATTCTACCCGCTTGTTACAGGGCGCGCCGACCCGTTCCGCCACGGTAGGGCGCTTAGACAACTCCGCCTGCCGCGATCGCGAACGTGGCGGCCCCTGCAAGGGCGATGCCGATCCCCTGGCGCAGTCCGATGCGCTCGCGCAGGATGACGGCGGCAAAGAGGACCGTGGTCACTGGTGCGATCGAGGTGAAGACGGCCGCAACCGCTACGCCACTCTCTTGTGATGCCAACAGGAAGAAGAGATTGCCGAGTGTGTCACCGCTCCCCGCCGCTGCGAGTGTCAGGACGAGTGCGATGCGTCCACGGAGTTTAGTTGGCATTGCGCCAGGTCGAATCGTTTCGGCCCCAGGTGGGCGTCGGCCGATCGCGCGTGCAATCAAGAAGAGACTGACGAGCGCACTGACACTCGCCACACGAAGTCCGGTGAGGAGCCAGAGCGTGCTCTCCGATTCCACGCGCGCAAAGAGCAGGCTGAATCCTGCAAAGCAGAGGCCGGCAGCTACGCCATAGAGTGCGCCGCCAAACGCTGCCGCACCGCTTGATGCATCTGGATGCGCACCTGGATCACCAGCATTCGCCGTGTTCGCGTCGGCACTTGTCGAGACGATGTAGATCGCAATGATGGCGAGACCAAATCCTACGAGGCGTAACGGCGTGGCAGTCTCGCCGCTTGCAAGTGCGACAGCAACGGGGATCAGCGCGGCCAGGGTTCCAGCGATGCTTGCAACCACGGAGATCTTCCCGTGGGCAAAGCCGTGATAGAGCGAGAGCACGCCAGCGCCTCCCGTGATCCCAGCGATCGCCGTCAGCTGCAAGGTGGGACCATCAGGGATCGATTGTCCACTGAGCAGCGCAATTGGGATCAGAATGCCGAGTGCAACACTCTGGCTCGCGGCGACGACGAAGAAGGTAGGGAGGCGACGACTTGCAATGCCGCCCACAAAGTCTCCACCACCCCATGAGAAGGCGGCGAGGATCCCGTAGAGCGCGCCGATCACGGGCGGCTCCCGAGGTAGGTCATGCGGAGATGTTCGCCGACTCCCGGAACCTCGAACGGTTCGCCTTCACCCACGAAGCGGTGGCGCTCGTAGAAGGGGACCGCGCGGATGCGGGCGTTGCACCAGAGTGGGCGGGCCGCGCCCTCGCTCCCCTCCCATGCGCGGATCGCCGCCTCAAGAAGTGCACCACCGAACCCTCGGTTGCGGAGGTCGGGTGCGGTAGCCATGCCACGAAGCTGGGTGTTCCTCAATCCACTGTCAGAGGTGATTTCGTAGAGGGAGACGCACGCCACAAGGAGTCCACCCAACCAGACGCCCCAGTGCACGCCGAGCCCCTCTTCATCCCCGGGGAGGAGCGCACGCTCGAGCGGCCCTCCGCCACGAAGCACCTCGTTTCGCAAGGGGAGGATCTCGTGGATCGTCGCGCGTCGGATCTGTCGGATCTCAGGGAGGCTCATCTCAGCACCGTACCGCGTCGCACGCGTTTGAGTCGTGGGCTACCGTTCGTGCATGCCTGAGACACGACCTGCCGCCCCCGCACTCCCAACCCTTGATGCACTCACGGGTAAGCCCTTCACCATGGACCTTGCCGCGGTGAAACGAGCGGCGGCGCGAACAGCGGGCCGACTGCATGTCACCCCACTCCTCAGCTCTATTGGCGCAGCGGAAGCACTGCGCCGAAGCGGGGGACCACTCCTTGGCGACGGTCGACTTCGATTGAAGTCGGAACACCTGCAGCGCACCGGTTCGTACAAGGTGCGCGGCATGTTGAATCGCGTGACGCACATGGTGGAGCACTTCGGTGAATCTGAAGTACAGCGCCGTGGCCTGATCACCTTCAGCGCCGGCAACGCCGCCGCGGCATACGCGTGGGCGGGGCGCGAGTTCAGGGTCCCAGTCCACGTGGTGATGCCGCGCAGCGCCGTCCCCGCAAAGATCGCCGCGTGTGAGTCATATGGGGCAACCGTGCACCTTGTCGATGGACTGATGGGCGAGGCCGCAACCCTGAGAGATCAGTTGATCAAGGAACTCGGACTCTTTGGTGCACACCCGTTTGATGACCCATATGTGATCTCAGGACACGGCACGCTCGGTGCGGAGATCCTTGATCAACTCCCCGAAGCGGATGTGGTGATCGGCGGACTCGGCGGTGGCGGCATGCTTTGCGGTGCCGCTGTTGCACTCCGTGCACTGAAGCCATCGATTCGAATCTATGGCGTTGAACCAGAAGGCTCCGCTGCGGTGAAGCTGGCGGTCGAGGCCGGCAATGTCGTCCCCGTGCAGCCCGCGTCGATTGCCGATGGCCTCGGCGCACCGTACGCTGGCTCATGGACGCTGCCGCTCGCCTCAACGCTGATTGACGCGTGCATCACGCTCCCTGACGAAGAGATCCTTGGTGGCCTTCGCTTCCTCGCCGAGCGCTGCAAGCAGGTCGTGGAGCCAGCCGGCGCCGCCGCGCTCGCCGCCCTCCTTTTTGGGCGTGTCCCTGTGTCTCCGGGTGATCGCGTGGTTGTCATCCTGAGCGGCGGCAACGTTGACCTGACCCGGATGCCCGAGTTTCTCTCCCGCGCCCTGCCGATTCCAGGGGTCTAGTTCTCCTGGTTGACACCTACCCACCCTCACCCTAGGCTTTCCCCAACTGATACTCAGTATCAGTGCAAGTTGAGGGAGGATCCCATGGGTTTTAGCCACAAGAACACTCGAGGCGTGACGTATTTTCTTCATGGTCGTAGCCGGACGGTTGCAAGCGGCAAGACGGTAACCCTCTATTTCTTTGCGAAGGCTTCGGGCGCGGGCGCCATTGAAGCGCTGCCGAGTGGCTACAAGGTTGTTGAGTCTGAGAAGACAGGGCTCCCAATCCTTAAGAAGGCATAGCCCTCTAATGAAAGAGCCAGCGAACCCGAACGTGAAGTGCCCGAACGGCGACCTTCCCGAGCAGCCGCACCTCTTTGAGGCTGCAGCGGCCGAGGGAACGCCGCTCTACATGTTCTGCCGCAACTGCGGCGAGGTTCGCAAGATCGAGTTGCCGTTGCCGTTCACGACACCACTCGACGACCTTCCGGCACATCTCTGGCCCTCCTCTCGCGAGGATCCTCAGGGAGGTTGACCCCTTCACGCGAGAGCCTGTGAGACGTACGCTTTGGCCAGAGTGACCACTGGTCACGCAGAGGAGAAGAGGGAGGAAACATCATGGCCGCGTTTTCATTCGAGAACTCAAAGGGGACGACCTACTATCTTCACGCCCGTTCGCGCAAGGTTGCGAGCGGGAAGAGCGTGACGCTCTACTTCTTCGCAAAGAAGCCAGGGGAGGGTGCCGTCGCGGCACTCCCCGAGGGATACAAGGTGATGGAATCCGGTCGCACCGGCCTCCCAATCCTGAAGAAGAAGTCGGGGCTCTTCGGCTGGTTCTAGGTTTCGCGCTGAGAACAGCCGTGCCACGCAGTCGGCACGGCGATCAGAGAGACTGAGCGCATGAACGATCCAATCACTATCGTCGCGCTGATCCTTGCGGCCATCGCCGCCGCCGCTGCGCTGTTCGCCGCTGCACGATCGGTTCGCACCCCGCCGCCCGACCCTACAAGCACCTTGCAGGCACAGCGCGTAGAAGATCAGCTGCAGTCGGTTGTTGAGCGCCTCGCGCGCATCGACGCCGCTCAGCAGGGGATCGACCAGCTCCGCGAGCCGATGGACGAACTCCTCTCCGTCTTTCAGAACAAACAGGCGCGCGGCCAGTACGGCGAGGCACGACTCGAAGAGATCGTGCGCGACGCGCTACCAACGGACCTCTACAGCTTTCAAGAGACGCTCTCCAACGGAAAGATCGCCGACTGCATCGTGGGACGCGGTGCCGCCTCCAACCGCGTCTGTGTGGACTCAAAGTTTCCGCTGGAGGCGTACCAGAAGCTCGTCGCAGGCGACTCTTCCGCTGCCGCACAGTTCCGCACGGCGCTGAAGGCGCACATCGACGCGATCGGATCCAAGTACGTCATCCCTGGTGAGACGAGTCGCCTTGCCGTGATGTTCATTCCGTCCGAGGCGATCTATGCGGAGCTCTTCACCAACTTCTCAGACATGGAGCAGTACGCCAATGGGAAGCGCGTGGTCTTCGCCTCGCCGAACACGCTGCATGCGCTCCTCGCAACGGTCAGCATGTTCCATATCGAATCGAAGATCGGCGAACAGGCGATTCTGATCCAGCGCGAGGTCGGTGGTCTCACGAGGGACGTGGAGCTACTGGCTGAGCGCATCGAGAAACTCGCCACTCATTTCCGGCAGATTGGCGACGACATCAGCGGAGCGCAGACCTCCGTGAAGCGGATCGTCAGCAAGGGTGAACGGATCGCCAGGGTGGATCTTGGCGACGACGCGGATCCGCCCGCCTTGCGTGAGGGGTAGCCTCGCGTATCCGCCTGCGGTAAAGTGAGCCGTAGGCCCGAGACTCGGGTCAACGTTAGGGAGGAACCATGGATTCAAAGAACCTGTACATCGTCGCTGCGGCTGCGAGCCTCGTACTATCGCTCGCGCACTTTTTCGGAGTTGGCTTCGCTGCCAGCGCTGAGAACGCTATCTACATCGGCCTCTGGGTCCCAGCGATCCTTTCGCTTGGCAACCTGCTGGCCAAGAAGGGCAAGTGAGCGACCCGATCGTCTTCGCGCTCGGTGTGATCGTTATGGTCCCTGTGCTCTTCGCGGCCTACAAAGACCTGCGCAGCTGACGAAGTCGATCTCAGGGCGCCCCGTTGCAGCGTCAGCTGCGGCGGGGCGTTTTGTTAGGCGGAATGGTGCGTGGCATCGGACTCGAGCAGCACGCGTCCCCGCGGAATGGCACGGAGCGCAAGGAGTGCGGTGAGCAACAGTCCCGCACCGCTTGCGACGAACACCACCGTGGATCCGGCCGCGTCGTAGAGGAAGCCGGCCGCAATGCCGCCGAGTGCGGCGCCGAGCGTCCCCGCAGAGTGGTAGAGCGACTGCCCAGTTGCGTGAAGGCGACGCGGGACAAGTCGATCAACCACTTCTACGGCACACATCAACGCGATCGCGAAGACTGCCCCCTCGGCGAGTCGTAGAAGCGTGAGCGGCAGCGCGCTGTCAAAGAGCGCAACCGAAGCGGTGATCAACCCCATGATTGCGGTTGCGGCAGCGAAGCCTCGTCGCAGTCCTATCTCCTTGAGCATTCGCGCCGAAGCGATCATGAAGGGAACTTCAACGAAGGCGGCGAGGGTTGCGCCGAGCCCGAGCATCGCCGCGTCACCGCCAACCTCGTCAATTCGCACGGGTCCGAGGCGATAGAACGAGGCGGCGCAGAGCGCCTCGAGGAAGATGATCGCAACGAAAGGGGCCATGGCTGGAGCGATCCGCAGCAGTTCGCTCACGCTGCCGAATCGATCACGTGCCGGGCGCCGGGAGCGGCGTGATGCGGCGGTGTGCGAAGCGGCGCTGCGCTGCTCGGCAAGGATGCTTCGATCCTTCAAGAAAGGAATCGGCAAGATGGTGCAGCAGAGCCCCATGGCCAAGAGCGGGACGATCGACGATCCGCCACCGTCGCGAATCGCCACTCCCGCGGCGAGTGCAGTGACCGCGTAGGTGAAACTCGTCACCGCTCGTGTGACCGCAAAACGCGGTCCACCGTCGCGCGCGATGCCGAGGGCAAGCGCATCCGCCGAACTGTTCGATGCGTTCCCGGCGACTGCCATGAGGATCGTCCCGCCGATCGCTGCGCTGAGATCACCGAAGGCGAAGAGGAGGATGCCGATCGCGCTCGAGATCTCGCCGATCGCAAGTCCTGCACGCCGGCCGACGACACGGTCAGCAAGGTGCCCCCAGGCTGGTCCAACGGCGCTCGAGACGAGTGCCGTTGCCGCAGTCAGCAGTCCGAGCTCGCCTGCGCTCAGGCCGCGGTCGATCATCGCGACCGCGTAGAACGGATAGAAGACCGCACCCACGACACCGAAACCGCCGTAGATCGTCAACACGCCGAGGCGTGAGAGACGAGAACTACTTGCCAAGATTCTCCGGGCCGAAGGAGTTTGGCAGCAAGAAGTCAAATGGATAACGGTTCAAGCGTTCGATCTTCAAGTTCTCGTCGAGGCTGACGGCAACGATCGGCATCTGCAGGGAGCCCGCGAATTCACGGATGCGCTGTCGGCAGACGCCGCAGGGCGATGGTGCTTCAGACGGGGATTGGACGGCGAATGCCAGCGCGACCGCCTTCGCATTGGTCGCGAGGCGCATTGCGTTCATCGCGTGCTGTTCGGCGTGCACGGTGAGGGTGTAGTCGGCCCCCTCCATGTTCGCGCCCACGTGGATTCCACCGTCTGCGTCGGCAACCGCCGCGCCAACGAGATAGTTGGAGTAGACAGCGTAGGCACGCGGTCGAATCCGTATCGCCTCGTCAACGAGCCTCTGCTCAAGCAGCGTGAGGTCCGACTGTTGGATTCTCATCTCGGTGACCACCCTTCTACCTGACGAATGAGCCGCCGAATGTGAAGCCCGTGCAACGGTGCCAGCGGCATCGACCATAGCGGCTTGAGCCACGCTTCCGAGCCGAGCGACGCAGCATCGGCGCCAGCCCAGCCATACTCCCGCACGTCGTTGAAGTTCCGCACGCCGCCGCCAGCGATGATGGGGAGGCGGATTCCGGCCTCACGCAACTCGCTGACCACGCGTAGGCCGATCGGCTTGATGGCGCGACCAGAGAGTCCGCCGTATCGATTCTTCAGCAGCGGCGCGCCGCTCTCGGGGTCGAGTCGCAGGCCCTTCACCGTGTTGATCGCACTGAGTGCGGCGACGCCGTTCGCCTCCGCCATGCGCGCGTGTGTGAAGTAGTCAAAGTCTGGCGAGAGTTTCAGGATCACAGGGAAACGCGAGGCCGGAACCGCACGCTTCAGCACCTCTTCAATGATGGGATTGAAGTCGAAGTTCACGTTGTGGCAGGAGACGTTGAACTCAACCGCTGCGAGCGATCCGGAGGGTGCCTGGCTGTTCACGCGCTCCACCAGGGATGCAAACTCATCGGCGCTGAAGCCACCGAGCGAGAGGATGCGGTTCTGTTCAGCTGTTCGCGGAAAGTATTCCTCGAAGTAGCGATCGATGCCGATGTTCGACCAGCCGAAGGCATTGAGCCAACCCGCATCGGCTTCTCGCAGTGCGCCACGGTAGAGGCGCAGTAGCTCGGGGATCTCCGAGATGCGCCACGACTCTTTCAGGGTGAAGTGGCCTTCGCGCGGTTGCGATGTGACGGTGCGTACCGTCACTGCGCCGAATCGCCGTAGGTCTACAAAGTTGGAGATCGGCGAGAGCCCGAGCACGGCGACCCGTCCCTTCGGCGCGCCGTATCCGAGGAGGCTTGAACTGGTGATGAGTCGGTTGCGAAGCGCAATACCGTTGAGGTTGATCATCCCGCGATCGTAGCGCGCAGCAGGAGCACCGCCAGCACCGTTGCCGCCATGCCCACCAAGAGGCTGTCGCGCCATCGTCCAATCAGCGCTCCCACAACCACCGCAACGGCCTCTGGACCGAGACGGAGTGACGCGTCGTCGACAAAGACGTTCACGGCGGCGATTGCGCCGAGTACCGCGGGGCCAATCAGGCGAAGGTAGGCGAGTACTGGTGCAGGGAGGCGATCGGCTCCGGTTGCAAGAAGTGGAAGTGCGCGCGCGGCATACGTTCCGATCCCGGCGAGGATGGCGAGCGGGACAAGATCGGTGCGCAGCGGATCAATCATCGTGTCGCTCTGCGTCGATTGGCAACGGCAAGTCCAACGAGCGGTCCCAGCAGCCCGCCGATCATCACCGCAGCACTCGCGTTGATGAGCAGTGCTGAGCCCACTGCCGCCGCGGATCCGGCGACGAGCGCGACGAGCGCTGCGCGATCTCGAACGAGTCCCACGGCAAGCCCCGCCATCGATGCAGGGAAGGCAACATCGAGTCCGATCGTGGCGGGATCGGGGAGCGCTGCGCCCGCGAGCCAGCCTGCGAGCGTTGCAAGGTTCCACGGCACGAAGATGGCGAAGCCTGCGTACCACGCACCGGAGAGATCCATGCGGCCGAGCCGAGCCACGTGTGCGCTGGTCAGCGCGAAGGCCTCATCCGTCAGCAGGTATGCGAGTCCGGCACGAACACGGCGCGGCAGTGCTGCCGCATGCGGCGCAATGGATGCGGCGTAGAGGAAGTGACGTGCGTTGAGGAGCCAGACCAGGAGCACGATGGACGCCCACGGTGCTGCAACGGCGAGCAGCCCGACCGCCGCGAACTGCGCGGCGCCAGCAAAGAGGAACGCGCTGAATGCTGCCGTCTCGATCAGTGAGAGGCCGCCCTCACGCGCCGTAAAACCAAAGATCGTGCCGATCACGATTGCAAGCACCCAGATACCGATCGAATCAATGGCGAGCCGGCGGCGCGCCGCGCGGAGCTGGTTCGCGTCCGCGCCACTCATGCCGCTGGCGTCAGGACGACAACCGGGATCTCGCGGTCGGTCTTCCTCGAGTACGCGGCATAAACGCCGTACGTGACATCGTCCGTGCGCTTCAGGAGGCTCCGTCGTTCGTCGCCAGTCGCTATGCGCGCAACATACGGTAGTGATTGGCCACGGCGAATCACACGCACGTGGGGATCAGCCAGTAGGTTTTCATACCAGCTCGGATTTCCGGCGCGTCCGTAGTTGCTTGCCACGAGGACGATGCGATCGTGATCTGGAAGGTACGTGATGACGGCGCGTCGTCGCAGCCCGCTCTTACGCCCGGTCGTCTCCAAGATGATCCCTGGTCGCCAGAAGAGGCTCGGAGAGATGCGTCCGTTGGTTGCAAGCGCCAGCCGCGCGTGCAACGGAACAACCAGTCCAATGAGTCGTCCGAACCAACGCTGCGCGGATTTACGCAGCGCCGATCGCGGCGTTGCCCAATCATCGCGCGGCATCTATCGCTCGGCGAAAAGGTAGCGGACCGAGAGCGCGGCGAGCGTTGCGCCAATGATTGGACCAGCGATGTACACGATCGCACCAGAGAGGTCGCCGAAGACAAGTGCTGGACCGAACCAGCGCGCAGGATTCATCGCTGCGCCGGTGAGCGGTGCGCCGACCATGATGTCGGCGGTGACAGCGAAGCCGATGAAGAGCGCGCCGAGTTTTGGAGCGCGACTGTCGACCGCGGTCAACAGCACGGCGAACGCGAGTACGGCGGTGAGCACCGCTTCAACGCCAATCAAAATCGGGGTACCCGCTCCCATGGAGAGCGTTGGCACGGCTCCACCCGAGAAGCCGTAGACGCTTGGCTCTCCGTCGAATCCGCCGAAGGCAAGCTTCAGCGCGAGTCCGGCGCCAACGGCGCCAACCAACTGCGCGGCGATGTAGCGGAGGCCCTCGACCGTTCGGACCCTGCCGATCAGCCAGAGGGCAATGGTGATCGCGGGGTTGAACTGTCCGCCGCTGATCGGTCCGAACGCGGTTGCGAGGGTGGCGAGCGCGAAGCCGTGCGCGAGGGCGATCCCGAGCAGGCCGACCGCGCCACCGGTCTGAGCGTCTGCGATCACGGCGCCTCCTCCAACCACGAAGAAGAGGAACGTGCCGATCGCCTCAGCGGCAAGGGGGGCGAACACGGTTCGATTCAGCATCTGGGACCTCCTGCTGCTCGGCTGGTTCAATCGTGCACGATTGGCACGTCGAACGCGAGTGTAGAGCAGCCCCCTATCGGTGAGCGGCGGGATGCCGTATGCTTCTGGGGCTGGCCCGGACTTCGGGCAGCATTAGGATGCACGCACGCGACCGAGATCAGTCAACCGTTCCCTCTAGGGCTCGCGAGACAAACCTTCGGAACACGAGGCGAGCCAACAATAGGAGTGAACGGAATGTACACAGACAAGAACTTGGTCTGCATGGATTGCAGCCAGGAGTTCGTGTTCACGGCGCGGGACCAGGAGTTCTACGCCGAGCGCGGATTCACCGAGCCAAAGCGCTGCACGCCATGCCGCAATGCCCGCAAGGCGCAGCGCGAGGGTGGTTCGGCAGGCGGCTTCGGCGGCTACACCGGTGGTGGCAGCTACAGCGCGGGTGGCTACGGCGCCCCGCGAGCTCCACGCGGACCACGCGAGATGCACCCGACAACCTGCTCGGACTGCGGTAAGGAGACGATGGTCCCCTTCCTGCCAACGAGCGGCAAGCCGGTGTATTGCGACACCTGTTTCGCGAGCCGACGCCCAGCGCGCTGAGCGTACGAGTTTCGTCGTTTACCGGACGGCCGGGACCCTTCGGGGTCTCGGCCGTCCGATTTTCCCGCGGTAGCATCGCCTCATGAGCGGCACTCCTGATCCTCAGCGACGCACCGCCCTTCGCCGCGTGCGCACCTGGCGAGATGGTGTCGCTCGTGAACGCGACGACACACTGACGGGCGAGGAGCCCGCACAGATCAGCGTGGTGGATGCAGATGGAGTGCGGATCGATGTTGCGGTGACCATGCGCACGCCAGGTCAAGACGAAGAGCTAGCTGTCGGCTTCCTCGTCAGCGAGTCACTGATCGCGCAAACCTCCGTAGCCCGCGTCACGTTTGGCGACCCTCTTGATGCTTCACAGCCAGAGAACCACATCAGCGTTCACGTGAAGGGCCCGTTTGATGCGGCCCGCGTTCCAACGCGCACAACGGTCGCTACCGCTTCGTGTGGCATCTGTGGCAAGGCGTCCATCGACGATGTCGTCCAACGACTCGGGCGCGTGCAGTCGATCATGCGCATCAGCGACGACGCGCTCCTCAAGCTCCCCGCGCAGCTTCGCGACGCACAAGCAATCTTTGGCGAGACGGGGGGGATTCACGCCGCGGCAACCGTCGCCGTTGCGCCGAGCGGCGCCCTCACCATCAGCGTGGTACGCGAAGACGTTGGACGTCACAATGCGGTGGACAAGTTGATCGGTGTGGCGGCGCTGCGCCTCGCACTCCCACTCAGCGGTGCACTCTTGCTCCTCTCCGGTCGCTGCTCATTCGAGCTTGTGCAGAAAGCGGCCGCTGCCGGCTATGGCGCGATCGCCTGCGTTGGCGCGCCATCGTCGCTTGCGGTGGAGACGGCGGAGCGACTCGGCATCTGCCTGATCGGCTTCTTGCGCGAAGGTTCCTTCAACGTCTACACGCAGTTCGACGTGGTGCAGCGCTAGTACGGTCTAGGAGTTCCCCTCGATCTCCTTCAACCGATCCACGAGCAGACTGCAGTGTGCAAGCGCCGCTCGCTCGTCGAGTGCACGGACCAACTCGCGTTCGTCGAGCAACGCACTCATCTCACTGGTCGCGCGCGCAACATCAGCGAGCGGCCGCGACTCTGCGCGAGCGGTGGCAGTGGCTACTTGTACGAGTGCATACGCCTGGTCGCGTGGCGCGCCTGCGTTGACCAGCGCGGTGAGGAGACGCGAGGCGGCGTGCAACCCGAGGCCCGCATCGAGATTCCTGCGCATCGCATCTCGATTGACCTCGAGCCCATCGATGATGCCGTGCATGGAGCGGAGCGCGTAGTGAATGAGGCCAGTGGCATCGGGGAGGAGGATGCGCTCCGCTGAGCTATGACTCATGTCGCGCTCATGCCAGAGCGCTTGGTTCTCCGCGGCCGCAACCGCGTACCCGCGCAGGATCCGCGCGAGCCCCGCAATGCGTTCGCTCTTCACCGGATTGCGCTTCTGTGGCATGGCTGAACTCCCCGCCTGGCCACTGCGGAACGGTTCACGAAGTTCGTCAATCTCCGTGTGTTGCAAGTTGCGAATCTCTGTTGCAAATCGCTCGAGTGTGCCGCCCATAATCGCGATGGCTGCAACGAATGCGGCGTGCCGATCGCGCTGCACGATCTGTGTGCTGACCGGATCTGCGCGGAGGCCGAGTTCCGAAAGCACCTCGCGCTCGATCGCAGGATCAATCTGGCTGTACGTTCCAACCGGACCGGAGATCTTCCCGGTGGCGACCTCATCGGCCGCAGTGGCGAGTCGCACGCGGTTGCGTGCAGCCTCAAACGCCCAGCTGGCGAGCTTTGCGCCGAACGTCATCGGTTCCGCATGCACGGAGTGGGTGCGCCCCGCCATCACGGTGGCACGCTCCTCGCGCGCGCGCCGGATGATCACCGCAATGAGCACGTCGAGTTCGGCGAGGATCAGGTCTGCGGCGGCGCGGAGCTGGAGGGCGAGGGCGGTGTCGACCACATCGCTGCTGGTGAGGCCATAGTGGAGGTAGCGTCCTTCGGGCCCAACTGATTCGGCGACCGCATTGACGAAGGCGAGCGTGTCGTGATCGAGGGTTGCCTCAAGATCGGCGATTCGTCCGAGGTTCACCGTGGCGCGCGTGCTGATCGCTTGCGCCGCCTCGGCAGGGATAGTGCCGCGCTTCGCTTGGGCCTGGGCCACTGCCACCTCGACGCGGAGCGCAGCGTCCCATCGTGCGGCGTCTCCCCAGACACCGCGCATCTCTGGCGTGGTGTATCGATCGATCACGATTGACCAATCATGGGCGCTTTGCCGAACGTCGCATTGGACGCCACGCGCGCTCAATCGTCTGCGTGCGCTCAGGGCCAACGGAGAGCAGCACAATCGGCGCGCCCGCAAGCTCCTCGAGTGCCGTCACATAACGCCGCGCATTTTCAGGGAGGTCGGCCAACGCACGGACGTTGTGGATCGGTTCACTCCAGCCTGGGAAGCGCTCGTAGATTGGCGTGGCGCGCGAGAGTTCCGCGGCCGACGCGGGCCAGCGCTCCACGCGCTTGCCGTCGATCTCATACGCAACGCAGAGCAGGATTTCGGGGATCCCAGAGAGCACATCGAGCTTGTTGAGCATGATGCTTGAGACACCGTTCAGCTGGACCGCGTAGCGCAGCGGCAACGCGTCGTTCCAACCGACGCGTCGACGGCGTCCGGTGGTGGTGCCAACTTCGTGCCCAGTCGTTGCGATGCGCTCGCCGATCGCATCGGTCAACTCCGTGACAAACGGACCTGAGCCGACGCGCGTGGCGTATGCCTTCATCACGCCCATCACCTCGTCGATCTGCAACGGTGCGATGCCGCCGCCGGTGGCTGCACCACCGGCGATCGGATGCGACGACGTAACGTACGGATAAGAGCCGTGGGTCAAGTCAAGGAGCGACCCTTGTGCCCCTTCAAAGAGGAGATGCTCGCCTGCGCCGAGTGCGCGCTGCACAAGTTCGTTGGTGTCTGCAATGTGCGGATGGAGTCGTTCCCCCCATGCCGCGATCTGCGCGAGGATCGCGCGCTCATCGGTGGCGGCTGGGTCGCCGGCGCCGAGCGCCTGGAGGAGTGCGCGCTTCTCTGGAAGCGCACGTGCCAGACGAGATTCTGCGGAGGCTGCATCAAGAAGATCTTCGACCCGCAGGCCGGTGCGTGCAGCACGGTCTTCATACGCTGGGCCAATGCCGCGTCCGGTCGTTCCAACCTTCGCACCACCGAGAGCGGTTTCGCGAGCTTTGTCCAAGGCAATGTGATACGGGAGGATGAGCGATGCAGCGTGGCTGACGCGCACGCGAGAGATGTCGATGCCGCGCGCAATCAGCCCATCAAATTCGCGAAGCAGCGTCTCTGGATTGACCACGACGCCTGGTCCGATGATCGGAGTGATATGTCTGTAGAGGACGCCGCTCGGCACAAGGTGAAGCTTGAACGTGTCTTTTCCGATGACAATGGTGTGCCCCGCGTTGTCGCCACCCTGGTAGCGCACAACCGCCGCAACCTGCTCGGCGAGGAAGTCGGTCGTCTTCCCTTTCCCTTCGTCGCCCCACTGGAGGCCGACGATCACGCTGGCAGGCATCACTTCCCCTTTCACTGGGCGCTCGTTGCGCCGGGTAGAACTCGGCGCGCGGATCGTACCCTCCCGAGCCATCCGCCGCTCACTTCGGCGCGCCGCTAGACTCGCCATATGAGCGCGACCCCCGCACCCGTGGAACCTTCGGCGCCACGAAAACGATACGGTGGTTCGTGGCTCCCGAAGCCCTCACTCTTTGTCAGCTGGCGACCAAACGGGATCGGTCTGCAGAAGCCGAACCACGTCATGGAGACCCTGCGGACGATCTGGGAGAACCGCGGCAACCTTCGATACGCCTGGCGAATTCTCAGCAAGGGGGTCTGTGACGGCTGCGCGCTGGGCGTGGCCGGGTTCAAGGACTGGACGATTGACGGACTTCACCTCTGCACCACGCGCCTCAACCTGTTGCAGGTCAACACCGCACGTGCCCTAGATCCGGCGCGTCTCGCAGACGTCGCCGCGCTTCGCTCACTCTCCTCGACCGAGCTCCGTGCGCTCGGCCGGCTCCCGTATCCAATGTTGCGGATGCGTGGCGAGAACGGATTCAAGCGCATCAGCTGGGAGCGTGCGCTGCAGATTGCAGGGTCGCAGATCAAGGCGGCTGGTCCTTCGCGCATCTCCTTCTTCCTGACGGCGCGCGGCATCATGAATGAGACCTACTACGCCATCCAGAAGGTGGTGCGCTTCCTTGGAACGAACGACGTGGACAATGCGGCACGCATCTGCCACGCGCCGAGCACCGGCGCGCTGAAGCACGGCATCGGCTACGGCGCAACCACCGTCTCGTACCTGGACGTGATCGAGAGCGATCTCATCATCCTCTTCGGCTCAAACGTGGCGAACGCACAGCCAGTCTTCATGAAGTATCTGCACCTTGCCAAGAAGCGCGGTGCGAAGATCCTGGTGGTGAACCCGTATCGCGAGCCTGGACTTGACCGCTACTGGGTCCCAAGCAATGTCGATTCACTCCTCTTCGGCACGAAGATGGCCGACGCGTGGGTGCACGTGGCTCAAGGAGGCGATATCGCATTCATCAGTGCCGCGTTGCTGAGGCTTGAAGAGCTCAACGCACTCGATCAGCAATTCATCCGCGAGAAGAGTGCGGGGTGGAGCGAGCTCCGAGTTGCGCTCGGCGGGCGAAGCATCGACGAGTACCTGGCCATGTCAGGCGCGTCGCGCGCAGAGCTTGAGACCTTCTGCGCACTCTACGGAGGAGCGAAGTCTGCGGTCCTGATCTGGTCGATGGGGATCACGCAGCAGGCGTGTGGCAGCGAAAACGTTGCCGCGATCGTTAACCTCGGACTTGCGCGCGGCAACATCGGTCGCCCTGGCGCCGGACTGATGCCGATCCGTGGGCATAGCGGCGTGCAAGGTGGCGCAGAGATGGGCGCATATGCAACGGCACTCCCGGGCGGACTTCCCATCGAATCGCGCTATACGGAACCACTCGCGGCAGCGTATGGATTCCCGATCGCGGCACGGAACGGGCGTTCGGCGCCACAGCAGCTCGACGCCGCCGAGCGTGGCGAGATCGACGTGCTCTGGAGCGTTGGCGGGAATTTCTTGGAGACGATGCCTGATCCCGACGCGGTTGCCCGCACGCTCGCCAAGGTGCCGCTCCGCGTGCACCAAGACATTGTGGTCAGCAGTCAGATGCTCGTTGATCCGGGTGAAGCGGTCTTGCTCCTCCCCGCCACAACGCGTTACGAAGTTCCAGGCGGCGGAACGGAGACCACCACAGAGCGACGCGTGGCTTTCAGTCCCGAGATTCCCGGGCCGCGCATTGGTGAGGCGCAACCTGAGTGGGAGGTCTTCACGAAGCTGGCCGCGGAGGTAGATCCAGCACGCGCGCATCTCGTCGCCTTTCCGGGTGGCACGCAGCAGATTCGTGAAGAGATCGCTCGCATTGTTCCCTCGTATGCAGGGATCGAAACGCTGAAGGAGAGCGGCGATGCCATCCAGTGGGGCGGCGAGCGACTCTGTGAAGGGCAAGCCTTTGCTACGCCAGACGGGAAGGCGCACTTTGCAACCGTGCTCCCCATTGAAGCGACGCTCCCCGCAGGGAAGCTGAACCTCTCCACGCGTCGCGGCAAGCAGTTCAACTCAATGGTTTGGAAGGATAAGGATCCGCTCAACGGTGCGGTACGTAGCGACATCCTCATCTCTGCGGCCGATGCCGCCGCCCGTGGCTTTGTCGATGGTGCCGCCGTGCGTGTGCGCAGTGCAACAGGCGAAGTGCAGGCACACATCAAGGTGGCACCAATTCGCGCGGGGAGCGTGCAGATGCACTTCCCTGAAGCAAATCCGCTCATTGACGGCGTGCACCGAGATCCAATCAGCCACGTGCCGGACTACAACGCGATCGTTGAACTCATCCCTGCTGACGCAACGGCATAAGGGTCGGTGATGGCGCACGCGAGCGCACTAGAGAGCGCCCCAGCAGGCGCGATCGGAATCCTTCTCGCTGGTGGCGCAAGCCGTCGATTCCCCGGTGGAAAGCTCGACGCACGCATTCCGGCGGCGCTCGCTGATCTGCGAGGGCGTCCCGAACTTGCAGGGGCACGCGTCCTTGACGCGGCATACGCAACGCTCGCCGCGGCAGTCTCCGAGATCTACGTGCTCGGCGATGCATCACCCCCTCATCTGGTGACGGTGGTGACGGACCGCGTGATGCATGCGGGGCCAGCGGCGGCACTCGCCGATCTGCTGGCAAGCGATCGACTTCGCGATCACACCGACGCCACGCGCGTGATCGTCCTCGCCGCTGACGCACCCTTCGCGCCACCGTCCCTCTTGGGGCTGATGGCAGCGGCGCGGGGGAGCTTGATCGTCCGAGCGGGTGAGCCGCTCCCGTTTGCTGCAACGCTCGGTGCGCTCCGCGAAGCGATGCGTGACGGTCAACTGCCGCGACTTCGCGACCTTGCAGCGGCACTCGGTGCGGCGCCGCTTGATCCGCGCATCGTGGGCCGACTCGACCCCCTCGGTGCCGCCCTCGCAGACATTGATTCCCCCGAGGATCTCGAGGCACCAAGTCCGCGCTGAGCGTGCGATGATCGCGGCACGATGAGTGCGCCCGTCACGATCCTCTGGCTACGTCGCGACCTTCGTCTCGCCGATCACCCTGCGCTGATCGCGGCCGCCGCCCACGCGCACGAGACGAACGGGACACTCTTGCCGATCTTCATCTGGGAGCCAGGAGTGTTTGCGGGTCGTCGCGCGAGTGCGAATCGCACTTGGTACCTGCGCGAAAGCCTGCGCGAACTTTCACGGGAGCTGGAGAAGCGCGGCTCAACGCTACTGGAGCTGCAGGGGCCCGGGACGAGCGCACTCCCCGCACTTGTGGAGCAGCTCAACACGAGCGGCACCGCTGCAAACGAGATCGCACTCTTTTTCACGCGGGATCACACGCCGTACGCTCGTGTGCGCGATCATGCGGTGGCAGAGCTCCTTGCGCCGCGTGGCGTAACGGTGCACGCGACGCGCGGCCTCACCGTGGTTGAGCCAGACGAACTACTTACTGGTGGCGGAACCGCCTACGGGGTGTACACGCCCTACTTCCGCCGCTGGCTTGAACGCGTTTCGTCAAACAACGAGAGGCCCCTCAAGGCTCCAGAAAAACTCCCGGCACCGCCATCACTGAAGCTAACCGCAGCGCTACGCCCTGATCACTCTGCGATTGAGCGCGCGGCTCAACCAACTGCAACGGTCGCACATCTCCCCGTACCCGGTGAGAGCGCCGCGCGCGCCGCGGCGCAACGCTGGATCACCGCCGCCCGCGGCAGCGGTGCGAACGGTTACGCCGCACGACGAAACACACTCGCAGATGAAGAGGGGACGAGTCGACTCTCCGCGGCACTGCATCTTGGATTGCTTTCGCCGCGCGAGCTCGTGTCGCGACTGCTGCCGCTCCCACCCGAGCGTGAAGGGGAACGATCCGGCGAGCGGCTCTGGGTGAGCCAGATTGCATGGCGTGACTTCTACACCCAGGTGCTCTGGCACGCACCGCACGCGGCACGATCTTCCTGGAAGCCTGCGTACGACGCGATCAAGTGGGATGCGCGCGAAGAGACGTTCAGCGCGTGGCGCGATGGGCGCACGGGCTACCCCATTGTCGATGCGGCGATGCGACAACTTCGCGAGACTGGCTTCATGCACAATCGCGCCCGCATGATCACCGCATCATTCCTGACGAAAGACCTTCTCGTTGACTGGCGAAAAGGCGAGGCGCACTTCTTGCAGCATCTTGTCGACGGTGATGTGGCAGCAAACAACGGCGGATGGCAGTGGTCGGCGGGGAGTGGAACCGATGCGCAGCCGTACTTCCGCATCTTCAACCCCGTCACCCAGGCAGGCAACTTCGATCCGGATGGTGCATATGTGCGACGCTGGATCCCTGAACTTGCGGCACTCAAGGCGCCCGCGATCCATGCGCCGTGGGCACACGCCGCAGCGCTCGCGGCGGCCGGCATCACGCTCGGCGTGGACTATCCGGCACCGATCGTTGATCACGCAGCGGCGAGAGCGCGGACACTGGAGGCGTATGCGCGTGCTGTCAAGGGACTCCCCGCACCCCGTGGCGAGTAAGACCCATGGCGAATAAAAAGAGTTCGCGCGAAACACACGACGCGTCTCGGCATGTCCCGCCGAGCCTTCGTGCCGAGAAGATCTGTCTCTCATGTGGGAGGCCGTACTCATGGCGACGACGGTGGGCAAAGGTTTGGAGCGAGGTGAAGTACTGCAGCGATGCGTGCCGGTCGGCACGGTGAGCACTCCCTCGCACATTCTCGTCCTCCCCGATCAACTCACCGACCAGGTGGGCCCTATTCGCGCAGCGTTGCAAGATCCCCAAAGCGCACCAGGGGTGATCTTCATTGAGTCGCGTGACGCGCAGTCGGCACCGAGACATGTGCAGGCACTCGTCGCGCAGCGCAGCGCCGGACGCGAGTTCGTTACGGAGTTGCGCGCACAAGGACTGAAGGTCCTGGAGCTTCGCGCCGACACCTACGAAGAGGGGCTCGCGGCCGCACAGGTAGTCGCACCGATCGCGCACCTGCTCGCCATGGAGCCTGCCGCTCCGCAACTAACTGCGCGCATGCAGACCTGGGCGGAGCAGGCCGGCGTGCAGCTCAGCATCGTGCCGAACGAGCTCTGGCTGACCACACGCGACGAGTGGGAGGAGTTTGCGAGCGGACGCAAGGAGTTGCGCATGGAGTTCTGGTACCGCCGAGTTCGCAAGGCGCGCCGATGGTTGATGGAGCCCGGCGCAGGCGACGAACCGCTCGGTGGCGTATGGAACCTTGACCAGGAGAATCGGCGCCGCTTGCCAAAGGGGGCGGTGGTACCGAGCGCGCCGCACTTCCCTCCTACAGAGACTGCGCAGGAGGTGATCGACGAAGTGCGCGCCGAGTCGGTGGCGCACTTTGGCGAGGTCGACTCGTTCGGGTGGCCAACGAACCGTGGGCAGGCCCTTGAGGCACTCGAGCGCTTCTGCAGGGAGCGCCTGGCGGATTTCGGTCCGTACGAGGATGCGATGTCGCGTGCGCACGAGCACCTCTACCACTCGCTCCTCTCGAGTGCGATGAATCTTGGCCTGCTCACCGCGCACGAAATCTGCCTCCGTTCGCTCGATGAGTATGCGCGCCGTCCGACCGAGATCCCACTGCAATCAATTGAGGGGTTCATTCGTCAGGTGCTCGGTTGGCGCGAGTTCATGCGCCACGCCTACGATCGATTCTGGAAGGAGTGGGAGACGTCAAACGGACTGAACCACACCGAACCGCTCCCTAGGTTCTACTGGAGCGGCGAGACGAAGATGGCGTGCATTTCGCGTGTTGTCCGCAAGCTCATCAGTGGCGGCCACGCGCACCACATCGAGCGCCTGATGCTGCTCGGAAACTTCGCGCTGCTGATTGGCGTGCGTCCGCAAGAGGTGGACGCCTGGTTCCTTGAGGCATTTGTCGACGCGCATCCGTGGGTGGTCACGCCCAACGTGGTGGCGATGAGCCAGTTTGCAGACCTGGGAAAGATCACCAGCAAGCCGTACATCTCAGGCGGCGCGTACGTCTCGCGCATGGGAGACGACTGCTCTGCATGTGTCTATGATCCAACGCTCTCTACTGGCGACCGCGCCTGTCCCTTCACCACGCTCTACTGGGATTTCATTGATCGACATGCAGAGCGGTTCGTGAAGAACCCGCGCATGGCGCGTCAGGTGCGATCGTGGGAATCACGAAAAGAGTCGGTGCGCACCGCGATCCTCGACGAGGCGAAGCGAATCCGAACGCGCGCCCAGCGAGGCGAACTGTGAGTCGCGTACGTGCAGGCCATCCCGCCTGGCGACGAATCGTTGCGGTCTACATTGCGGTGCAGTTCGCGGAAATCTTCGGGGTGAGCATGATCTACTCGTACCTTCCACTCGCGCTCGAGGGGACGGGCGTGCCGATCGGCGACATCGCTTCGTTGACCGGCATCGCGATCGCCGGCCTCTTTGTCATCGGAGCTCCGCAGGTACCAATTTGGCTCGCGGTCGCCGAACTCCGCTCTCGACGCCTCGTCATCGTCCGCAGCGGGTTGATTGCGCTGGCCGCCCTGATCGCATTCGCGGTAGCGGATCAGGCGTGGCAACTCGTTGCCGCAACCGTGGCTCTCGGCTTCTGGCTCGGCAACACGGGCGTGATGCTCGCCACCATTCGTGAGGTTGCGCCAGCGAGTGAGCGCGCGCGTGTCATCTCGCTCTTTAGTGCCGCAGCGCCAATGGGCTTCGCTGCAGGACCGCTCCTGGCGGCATGGTTGATCGGCGGCCTTGGTCTGACACTCGCCGCACCGATCGCCGTTGCGGCGCTGGTCAATGGCGTCCTCATCGTGGCAAACATCGTTGCGATTCCTGACGTGCGCCCGACCGTCCAGCAGCGGGGGAGCGTCCTTCAGGTTGCGAGGCGCGGCATTGTAGAAGTGCTCACGGATCCGATCACGCGTTCTGGCTACCTCGTGCTGATGCTGGCAATCGCGGGTGAGCGCATGCTTCGTCCCGCACTGCCGCTGCGCATTGCGGAGGTTTCAATTGGACCGGACGTGGCAGGGATCGCGGAGCCGCTCGCGACCCCCGGCGTCGCCGGTGCCGTTGGGCTGTTGATCGGCCTCACCGCGCTTGCTGGTGCTCTTGCCGCGCCAGCGATCGCCTTCTACGCCTTCCGCCGACTCGGGATCGCGCGCAGCGCTGGCGGTGCTTTTCTTGCAGGTGTCGCAGCTGCGGCTGCACTCGCCGTTGCGCCGACGCTGCTGCTTCTCGCCGTTGCTATCACCGTGATCGCCGCTGTCTCCGCCCTCTTGCAGGCTGCGGTGTTCACCTGGCTCGCCGAGCTCGTTGCCCCCGCGCGACGCTCGGCCGCGCTCAGCCTCTCGCTCTTCCCCCTCTACGCAGGAAATGTTGCAGGGCTCGCCGCCGCCTCCATTGCCGCGCGTGCCGGCGCTCCGCGCCAAGGAGACGTACTCGCGTTGACACCGATCTTCGCCACCTCGGCCCTGGTTCTCGCGGTGGGCGTGATCTCGGCTGCGCTCCTCCATCGCCGTCGCGCTACGCTCCGCTCATGAGTAGCATCCAGACCGTCACGGGCGCGATTGATTCCTCTCAACTAGGTCTGACGCTCACTCACGAACACATCCTGAACGACGTGCTCTCGTGGTGGCACCCGCCGCTCGACGATTCGCCACGCACACGCGCGCTGGTGGACGAGAAGGTCTCCATGGAGAACCTCTGGGAGCTGCGTCACGATCCGTTCATCAACAAGGACAATTGCACCATGACCGACCGCGCGCTCGCGAAGAGAGAGCTGCAACGATTCGTGGCACAGGGTGGAAAGAGCATCATTGAGACGAGTGCGGATGGGAACGGTCGCGATCCAGAGGGCCTCGCCGAGATCAGTCGCGCGACCGGTCTCAACATCATCATGGGAACCGGCTACTACCTTGATGCGTCGCAACCTGCGGAGAACGATGCGAAGAGCGAGCGCGATATTGCGGAAGAGATCATCCGCGACATCACTGTAGGTGCGCGTGGGACTACGGTGCGCTCCGGCATCATCGGTGAGATCGGCGTGGGGAGCAGCTTCACGGCGCGCGAGAAGAAGTCGCTCGCCGCGGCCTGTATCGCCCAGCGCGAGACGCACCTCCCCATGCAGATCCATATGCCCGCCTGGTTCCGATACGGCGATGAGGTCCTCGACTTCTGTGCTGAGCGTGACGTGCCGATGGAGAGCGTCGTCCTCTGCCACTCCAATCCATCTGGTGATGACTACGACTATCAGTCGCGACTGATCAACCGAGGCGCATACATCCAATACGACATGATCGGCATGGAGGTCTTCTATGCCGATCAGCAGGCCCAGTGCCCGAGTGGTGACGATGACGCCCGCAACATCGCGAGACTGGTTGCGTACGGGCATAGCGAACGTGTGCTGATGTCGCAGGACATCTTCCTGAAGAGCCTGCTGCGCACATACGGTGGACCAGGCTACGGGCACCTGATCGAGTTCTTCCTGCCGCGCCTCGAGCGACATGGAGTGCCACTCGATCGCTCACTCGCCTTGATGACGGATAATCCACGCAGGCTGTTTGAAGAGGCGCGATAGGGGCAAGGAGGAGGAAATCGTGAAAGTATTGCTCGTCGGTGAGTCATGGGTATCTGAAGCAACCCACTACAAGGGTTTCGATTCCTTTACCTCGGTCACCTTCCACTCGGGCGCCGATTGGTTCAACGCGGCCCTGCGCAGCAAGGGGATCGAGGTCGAGCAGCTTTACGCGCACGATGTCCCAGCCAAGTTTCCATTCACACGAGAAGGGCTCAGCAGCTACGACGTGGTCGTCCTTTCGGACATTGGAACCAACTCCTTCCTGCTCCCAACTGAAACCTGGCTGCAAGGGAAGTCGATGCCGAATCGGTTAACGCTCCTCGCCGAATGGGTAAAGGGCGGCGGCGCGCTGATCATGGCTGGCGGTTACCTCAGCTTCCAAGGCTTCGAGGCGAAGGCACGATTTGCGGGCACCGCCGTAGAAGAGGTGCTCCCTGTGACCTGCTACACGCACGACGATCGCGCCGAGACTCCTGAGGGGGCCGTCCCTGCGATCAACGATGCTGCCCACCCGGTGCTCGCCGGTGTTCCAGCTGGCATGCCAGCGCTGCTCGGATACAACCGCGTGCAGCTGAAGCCGGGGGCCACACTGATCGCGTCGGTGAACGGCGATCCGCTCATCGCCGCATCGCAGATTGGAAAGGGACGATCGCTCGTCTGGACTTCGGACATCGGGCCGCACTGGTGCCCCGAGCCGTTTGTTAAATGGGAGGGCTTCGCTCCGCTCATGGCGAACATGATCAACTGGGTGGCGGGGAAGTGAAACTGAACGCGTCGCGTGTCGCCGCATACGAAGTAGCAACCCGCGCGCTGCTCGAACAAGTTGCCGCCCTTGACGCAACGCAATTGGATCTGAAGCATCCAGAGGGGTGGTCGCCGCGTCAGGTGATCCACCACCTTGCGGACAGCGAGGCGCAGTCTTACGCGCGGCTGCGACGCCTCGTTGCAGAGCCACTCGGCTCAATCATCCAAGGTTATGACGAAGGCCTCTGGGCAGCACATCCTGCGCTCGGGTACGAACGTGATCCGATCGATACCTCTCTTGCGGTCTTCGCGGCGGTACGCGCCGGCTCACTCGCCGTGCTGCACCACTTAGACGACGAAGATCTTGCGCGATATGGAGAGCACACCGAACGCGGTAGGTACACCATCGCTGACTGGCTCGCAGGGTACGCAAAGCATCCGTTAGATCACGGGGAGCAGATCGTGAAGGCGTTGCGCGGCGAGAAATAGTGCAGCGCGCCCTGCGAGGTGCTCGCCGTACTATCAGCTCGGGAGGTGGCGCTCTGGATGTCCGATGTATCGCGCGTCTGGGCGAATGATCTTGTCGACGCCCGCCTGCTCGATCACATGGGCTGACCAGCCAGCGATGCGCGCGATTGCGAACGTGGCGGGGAAGAGATCAGGTGCAAGGCCGACACCCTGAAGGACCGCCGC
>JBJTVF010000004.1:0-9888 GCA_046081085.1 Candidatus Limnocylindrus sp. | reverse complement strand
CGCATGCGGAAGCGCCATCTCCTGATCGAGATCCTGCAGACGGTCGCGCTCACGGTGATCGCCTTCGCCCTCCTCCAAAGCTTCGTCACGCAGCCTTTTCGGGTCGAACAGACCTCAATGCAGAACTCGTTTCAGCCGGGTGAGTACGTGATGGTGGATAAGCTCACCCCACGGTTCACAGGCTTTCACCGCGGCGATGTGGTGATCTTTCGCCCCCCAGAGAGTTGGCCGTCCAGCAGTGACGGGACTCCGTACATCAAACGGGTCATCGGCCTCCCTGGCGAGACCGTCGCGATCGGCGCGAACGGCCTACTGATCAACGGGATTGAGATTGCCGAACCATATGTGTATCGAAACGATGGAAGTGCTGCAGACGAAGCTGCAACATGGACACTTGGGCCGGAGGAGATCCTCGTCTTCGGTGATCACCGATCGAACTCATCTGACTCTCGAGCCTACGGGCCGATCCCAACCTCCAGCGTGATTGGGCGCGCAGTCGTCCGCTACTTCCCGATTGACCAGATGAGCATCATCGGTCCACCAGTCTATCCAGTCGTACCGTGAACGGATTCAGCCTCGAACTCCCCCTCACCATCATTGCAACCCTTTGCGCCGCACTCGCCGTCACGAGTGCTCGGCGCGGCGCGTGGATTGCGCTGATCATCGCCGTCACAGCGGTCGCACTCCTTGAGTTCCATCCAACCGACGCAGTCCCACTCACTCTTGTGCTGCGACTGGCCGCCATCTACGGCGCAATCCTCGTTGCGCTCCCGCCCGGCCTCCTGACGCCACGAGCACTCATCCACGATCTTGCACCGCGACGCATCGCCTCTACGCTGACCGAACACCCCGTTGTGGCGGCAACGGCAGCGGCGGGTCTCCTCCTCGGGGCAATCCCGCTCGCCCTGCCGATTGAAGGGAGCTCGACACTCCTTCGAAGCGCTGGCGTGGCGATGCTCCTCATTGGCCTGCCGCCACTTCTCACAAGTCGCTACGTTGAGGCGACGGCACGAGCCGCTGTCGTGACACTCTCCGGCGCGCTCCTGCTCCGCGCGGCAATCCTTGGGCCACTAGATGCGCTCAGCTCGCTCGTCATCGCGGGCGGATTCGCTGCATTGTTGTTGACCGGGACCGCGGTTGCGGGCCAGCTCACGAAGGCGGAAGAGGCGTGAGTGACGCACAGGACCTCCTCATCCTCAGCGCCATCCGTGCGCTTGCGCCGCTTGGCCTTGCCCTCGTCAGCCTTGTTGCAGTCCCGCTGGTCAGCGCAGAACGTTTCGGTCCCTCGCGACTAGCAGCAACACGAGCGCGCTACCTCGTTGTGGCGCTCCTGCTCCTTAGCGGCGGGGCAGCGTTCGTTGCTGGCGCTGGCGTGACGTCAACGCTTTCAATCGGAGAGTTGTCAATCAACCCGTCACAGCCAGGTCGACTCCTCGTGGCCCTCGGCGGACCAATATTCGCAACCATCGTTGCTGTTGGTGAGGGCCGTCGCGCCGGCGCAATGGGGCAAGTTGCACTCTTCGGCCTTGCAGTCATCGACATCGCGCTCGCGATACCGATCGGCATCGCACCGATCGCGCTCTTGCTCATTGCGGGGACGTCGCTCGCCGCACTCGCGGCGGGAGGGAAAGAGGATGCCGAACGAGCCCGTGCTGTCTTTCGAGACCTTCGTAGTGCGGGCGTGCTGATCACGTTGACCGTGGTAGCCGAGCTCTTGCGCTCCGCGATCCCCCTCTCTGCAACGGACCCGGCCTATGCGACCACGGCTTCGCTCACTTCTGGCGTTGCCCTCTCCCTCTCCCTCATCGTCCTCGCCTCCGTTGGCACATTCCCCTTCCATCACCGCTTGGTGCGCATCTTCGACTCCCTGCCGATCGTTGGATCACTCATGGTCGGCGTATGGATCCCCGCCGCGATCACCCTCATCATCCTCAGTGAACTCTCACTGCTTATCTCGGCGGTAAGCGAGCCGATCGGCGGCGCAGTACTTCCAATCCTGGTTGCAACTGGCGCGTTCACCATGCTCTTTGGGGGTCTCTCCGCACTCCTCCATGACGATGTTGGCGAGGTGCTCGGATTCTTCGCCGTTGGTAGCAGCGGTTGGTTGGCGCTCGGACTTGCCGCGGTGATCATCAGGCCCTCCACCCTCGCCCCGCATGAACTCGTCATTCCGGCAACGCTCGTCATCTCACTCTTTGGGATCTGGCGCGCCGCCATTCGGCGCCGCTACGACCTCGTCTCGCTCCAAGATCTGACTGGATGGGCGCGGCACACGAGTGCAATCGGGCTCGTCTTGGTCGGCGTGATCCTTGCGACGATTGCGTTGCCGGGTGGCGCACTCTGGTCCGCACGTGCCGAGGTCATCGGCGCGAGTGCAAGTGTGATCACCGTCGTCGCTGCGCTCGCGGGCGCTGCTGCGCTGGTTGCAGCCGTCCTTCGAGTCCTACTCGTTGGTCTCTCACAGAAGAGTCGCGAGGTTGAGCGGACGCGGGTGCGTCGGGTGACTCATCCCGTCACCATTGCAATGCTCGCCGGAACGATCTTGATCGCGGGTGCGGCCAGCGGTGTCATTGATGTGGAGTCTGCCGCCTCTGAGCTGCTGCGCCCTGCGCCTGACGCGACGTTGGTGCCAGGAGATCTCCCCTAGCGACTACTCCTCGTCGGAGAGCATCCAGTCGTCGACACCTCGACGGTATTCAACAAGTTCACCCGCTGCGAACCAGAGGGAGATCTCCGCCGCTGCCGTCTCCGGTGCATCGGATGCGTGAATGAGGTTCTTCGCCGTCTCAAGGCCGAAGTCGCCGCGAATCGTCCCTGGTGCCGCCTCGTGCGGCTTCGTTGCACCAACCATTGAGCGCACCACCGTAATGGCGTTCGGCCCTTCGAGGACGAGGGCGACGACTGGCCCCGATGTGATGAAGTCAACAAGCCCGGCGAAGTATGGCCGGGCCGCGTGCGCCGCATAGTGCGTCTCGGCGAGCTTCCTGCTCACTGACATCAGCTTCATCGCAACGATCTTTAGGCCGCGATCCTCAAAGCGCGAGATGACGCGCCCGACAAGCAGCCGCTGGACGCCGTCTGGCTTGACGAGGACGAGGGTGCGCTCAGACTTCATGGTGAGAGCCTAGCCGATCACCGCGTTCAGGGCTGCAGGTCCGATGGATCAAGGTCACCGCGCGCCGCCGCGCGACGGAGTGCCGCAATCGTCGTTCGAGGCGCGGAGAGGCCAACCCGGAAGCCGCCGCCCTTGACGAGACGGCGCGCGACTCGGAGAAGATCGGCGGGTCGCACGCGCATGATTTCGGCGAGGAGATCAGAGAGCTCTTGTGGCGATTGGCGCAGCAGACGCTGGCTTGCGTGCCACTCCGCGAGCCCTCGTGGATCGTCAGCTGCACGCTCAAGTCGCCCCGCAAGATAGGCGCGTGCGCGCTCTATCTCACCTTCGCTCGGCACTTCGCGCGCGAGGCGACGAAGGGCCGCCGTCACCAATTGCAGCGCAGGGATCACCTTCGATGGATCGGCACCGCCCGCCACGATGAATGCGCCGGCGTCGGCGTACTCAACACTGCTCGCACTGATGTCGTACACCAGGCCACGCTCTTCGCGAAGCTCAAGGAAGAGTCGACTCGCAGAGCCATCGCCGAGGATCGTTGAGAGGAGCTCTAGTGCTGGCGCATCGGGATCCTCTCGTCGCAGCGCGGGGAGGCCAAGGGAGAATTGCGCCTGCTCCCCATCTCGAATCTTGGCAACGAGCCCCTCGCCAGGCGTGGTGACACGCGTGGGCGCGGCGCGTCGGTGAACGCGGCGCTTCGCGGCAACGTGCGTTCCGACCGATGCGCGCACGGCGCGAGCAATCGCCTGTGCCTCCGTGAGAGTGAGGTCGCCTGCGATCGCGAGGGTGGTCGCCGCTGGCGTGTAGGTGCGCCCGTGAAAGCGAGTGATCGCTTCGTGCCGAAGTGCGCGGACTTCCGACGGCCGTCCTGCAATCTCGCGCCCAAGGGCATGCACTCCAAAGAGAGCCCGATCCAACGCGGTCCCTGCCTGTTCGCTCGGATCATCGTCGTACGAACGGATCTCTTCGATCACGATTTGGCGCTCGATGCGCATGTGTTCTGGTAGCAACAGCGGCGCAAGTGCCACGGCTCCGATCAGTCGTGCCGCCTCCACTGCAGCGGCATGGGGCACATGGATCCAATAGATCGTGCTCTCTCGATCAGTCCCCGCATTTGACGTTGCACCGAGCGACTCCATGGCGTGCGCGAGCGCAGCGGAGTTTTCTGCGCCAGGTATTCCACGAAAACAGAGATGCTCAAGCAGGTGTGCCGCACCGCGCTCCGACGGACGCTCGTGTCGTGAGCCTGCACCAATCGCAATGGCGATCGCAACACTGCGTGCCGCCGGCGTGCGAATGAAGACCGACGATTTGAGGGCGCCGGTGTGAAGTGCGCGGGAGCGAATCGCGCGGTGCCTCAGGAGTCGCTACGCCCAGGCTCCGAAGCGTCGGAAGTTGCGTCAGCACTCGGCCACGCCTGCGTTGGAAGCTCGATCTGCACGTACTCTTCGCCTCGGTACTCGAGCCAGGTTCGCACCGGCTCACTCCGCGGGATGGTCGCACCGGCACGGTACTCAATCTCAACGACCGCATCGTTGCTGCGCAGCGTGTACCGAAGGTGACCCGGCTCGGAAAGGTCGAATTCGACGCTCTGAAATGCGTCCACATTGATCGTGATGGTGAGCGGCGTGAAGATGGATGAGATCCCTGGATCGTCGCCGAGGACCTCTTCAACCCAGCCCATCCCTCGCGCAATGAGCTCCCCCGCGAGGCGGTGCTCATAGGCAACGGTCTGCCGAAGCAGCGGTCGGAGGACGTTCGCCTTATCCGCGCGCAGGATCGCAAGTCCTCGATTCACAAAGAGGCCCGGTGCCTGCTCGTCGCGGTCATGTTCCATGAGAGGGTGAGCCTAGCGCAGCCGCCTTCGTGCCGCGAGCACGCGCCCGCCGATCCCCCGCCCCGCCTATCATCGGCTCGTGCGCTACGCCATTGATCTGGGGAACAGCGCCGCGAAGGTCGGTTACCTCCGCGAAGGCGCCCTCGTCTCCCTGCGCGTCGCCGCCCCTGCAAACCCCCGTGACGTTGGCGCGTGGCGCGCAGTCTCTGAAGCACTCCTCAGCCTCGCTGCAAGCGAAGGGGGTAAGGCCACCGAACTCGTCGTTGGGAGCGTCGTCCCCGACGGCACCGCGGCCCTCTGCGACGTTGCAGCATCGCAATCGATCGCCGTCGACGTGCTTAGGAGTGATGAGCTCCCGCTCGTCTCCCGCCTGATGGAGCCTGATCGGATCGGTGTCGATCGCGCCCTCGCCGCCTGGTACACGTATGCGCAGCACGGTGCGCCAAACCAGCGCGGTGCGATTGCGGTGACACTCGGTACGGCGCTCACACTCACCTGTGTCAGCCGTGCAGGGGAGCTGCTCGGTGGCGCGATCGCCTCATCACCGCTACTCGCCGCGCGTGCACTCGCGAGTGGCACCGCTGCGCTTCCCGAAGTCACGCTCTATGACGAAAGTCCGGAGATTCCAGGACCAATCGGCGCATCAACGGAGAGCGCACTCGCCGCAGGGATCTTGCGCAGCGCGCGTGGCGGTCTCATGGCACTGATCGAAGAGAGCGTCGCCGAAATGGAGCGGCGCGACCCCGGGTCACCTACGCCCGCAATCAGCCTCACCGGTGGCGCGGCAACTGCGGGCTGGAGTGCGGGCATTCGCGCCGATCTCCGTGATCCGGATCTTGTCGTGCGCGCACTGCTCGCCCTCCCGCGGAGCGTCCGCACGTGAGCGGCGTGGGAATCGGCGCTAGCGGTCCGCTTAGCGGGCGACTGATCGTGCTCGGCATCACTGGATCAATCGCCGCATTCAAGGCTCCGGAGATTGTTCGCGCGCTGCGCGCTGCGGGCGCGGACGTGCAGGCGCTGCTCACGCCAGCCGCAGCGCGATTCGTTTCACCGCTCACGCTGCGCACCCTCACCGGACACGCAGTTGATGCCGATCTCCTCGACCTGCTCCCAGACGGTCGTATCGGCCACATCGTTGCCGCCGATAGCGCCGATGCGATCCTCGTCGCACCCGCAACGGCGCAGTGGCTCGGCGCCATGGCCGGCGGACTCGCGGGGGATGTGGTGACCGCCACCTGCCTCGCCACCACCGCACCCGTAGTTGTTGCCCCCGCAATGGATGGCGAGATGTGGGCACATCCGGCGACCGCCACGAACGTCGCGCGACTCAGCAACGACTTCAGCTACACGGTCGTGAGACCAGAGCGCGGCGCGCTCGCATCCGGGAGTAGCGGCGTCGGTCGGCTCCCTGAACCTGCCACGCTCGTTGAGGCGCTCGTGGCGGCAATCGGGAGCACGCCGATCCGCGAGCCAAACGAGTCACGACGTCCGCCACACGTCCCATCTGGCGATCTCTCGGGCCGCCGTGTCGTTATCACTGCGGGCGGCACCGAGGAGCCGATCGATGCGGTGCGCATCCTGGCGAATCGCTCGTCAGGGCGGCAGGGGGTCGCCCTCGCCGAGGCGGCACGTGATCGTGGTGCAGAAGTGGTGCTGATTGCTGCGCGGATCGCCATCCCACTCCCTGAAGGAGTGGAGGTCGTGCGCGTCTCCACTGTTGCCGATCTGCAGTCCGCACTTGAACGCACGCTCCTGCCGCCGCCGAAAGGCGGAGCGGCGACCCCCGCGGATCTCTTCATTGCCGCCGCAGCCGTCTCTGACTTCCGGATGGCTGGTGGGCCTAGCGCCGAGAAACTGCGCCGTGATGGTGCGCTTACCCTCCACCTAGAACCGACTCCTGACCTCCTTGCGGGGATTGCAGCCGCGCTCGGGCCACGTGCAAAGCGTGCAACGAAGCTGATCGGCTTCTCGGCCGAGAGTGGCGCTACAACGCGCGCGGCAGAGAAGCTCTCCGCCAAGGACCTTGATTGCATCGTCGCGAACGATGTGAATGCGCCAGGGATCGGTTTCGAGAGCGCGGAGAACGCGGTCGAGATCCTGCACGTGGATGGGAGCACGAAGCGAATTGGTCCAGCGCCAAAGCGTGTGGTTGCCGACGGCATCCTTGATCAGGCGGTGCGACTCCTGCGTGAGACGACGCGCGGATGAGCGCGCAGGGAGCGGTGCGGCGTACCAGCGTCGCGACACTGCAAGGCTTCCGAGACGCGGGCCAGCGATTCGCGGTGCTGACCGCCTACGATCGGGCGACCGCTGAACTCGCTGAGGCGGCGGAGATCCCTGCAATCCTCGTGGGCGACTCACTCGCGCAGGTTGCACTCGGCCATGAGAGCACCGTGCGCGTTGGGATGAGCGAGATGCTCCACCACGTTGCGGCGGTCGTTCGCTCAAGTCGCACCGCGTTGGTGATTGCCGACATGCCATTCCTCTCCTACGTTGACGTAGCCACCGCAGCGACGAACGCAAGCGCCTTCTTGCGTGACGCTGGTGCGGGAGCCGTAAAGCTGGAGGGGGGCGCGGAGATGGCGCCGATCGTGCGAGCACTCGTGGAGAGCGGCGTCCCCGTCATTGGTCATATCGGTTTCACCCCGCAGTCGGCACTGCAGCTCGATCGCGCACGTGCCCAGGGGAAGGAGCCCGCCACCGCGGGTCAGCTTCTCGCCGATGCGCTCGCGCTTCAAGCGGCTGGTGCCGCCGCGATCGTCATCGAGCTGGTGCCAACCGAACTCGCCGCACTCATCACGCAGCGGCTCACCATCCCAACGATCGGCATCGGCTCAGGTGCCGCCTGCTCTGGTCAGGTGCAGGTTCTCCCTGATCTGCTCGGAATCCTTTCAGGCCCACCGCCGCGTCACGCTGGCGAATACGCCACGCTGCGCGATCAGGCACTGGCTGGGCTGACGAAGTGGCGTGCCGATGTTGCGAAGGGAGCCTTTCCAACGAGCGCGCAGAGCATCTCCGCGAGTGATGAGTTGCGCGCCGCACTCGCGCTGATGGAGTGATGCAGCGCATCCAGAGTCGCGCCGAGCTCGCCACTGCACTGAGTGCAGCACCACGACCGATCGGACTCGTCCCCACGATGGGTGCTCTCCACGCGGGTCACGCTGCGCTGATCCGCGCAGCGCGCGCAGAGTGCGCCACGGTGGTCGTTTCCATCTACGTGAATCCGACGCAGTTCTCTGCTGCCGCAGATCTCGCCGCCTATCCGCGCACCTTCGATGCAGATGCGAACCTCGCAGCGAGAGAGGGGGCAGACGTTCTCTTCCATCCGACCGATGCAGAAATCTATCCGCCCAATGAGAGAGTCTCATCCGTTGACCCTGGTCCGCTCGCGCTCCGCCTTGAAGGGGCGGCGCGACCGGGGCACTTTGCCGGCGTCGCAACCGTGGTCTCGCGACTCTTTGATCTCGTGAAGCCCGATCAAGCCTTTTTCGGTGAAAAGGATGCGCAACAGCTCCGGGTGGTTGAGTGGACGAGCGCTCGGCGCACCTCTGTGCCACCGGTCAGCATCCGTCGTGTGCCAACGGTGCGCGACGCCGATGGTCTCGCCCTCAGCTCGCGTAATGTGCGCCTCTCTGCCGCTGGCCGAGCGGCGGTGGTAGCGGTCCCGCGCGCGCTAGACGCAGCGCGTGCTGCGTTCTCAGCGGGCGCAACCCGCGTCGCGCAGGTGCGACGCGCCGCGTTGGAAGTGCTCAACCAGCAGCCAGCAGTGACGTTGGAGTACCTTGATCTCGCCGATCCTCAAACCCTTGAGGCGCTTCCCGACGACGCAATCGTTCGGGATGGGCTCATCACGATCGCAGTGACGGTTGAAGGTGTGCGACTCATTGATGAGTGTCTTCTCGCCGAACGGCGGAGCGAGCGCGCGACGGAGCGTTAACGCGGCGAGACGGGACCCGACACGTCGAGGATGCGATCGATATCGAGTGCGGAGGCAACGAGGCTCTTGATCTCATCAATCTTGCGCACATCCTCTGGATGGGTCTTCACGAGAAGGTTGTGCACCTTTGAGGCCACCGTGTACGTGTCACCCTCCATGAGCACCGTGAAGAGGTCGGCCTTCCGCAGCAGCTCGATGATGCGCGAGCTCGGCCGATAACCACCACTGAGCACAAAGCCGAGTGGTCGGTTGGGATGCTCCTCACCGCTCAGCCAGAGTTGCGCGAGCGCCTCCAGAACATCCTCGCGATCGCCAGGCACGACGACGAGCGCATCCGCACCGATGCGCGCCATCACGTGTTGCGGCTGCATCGCGGCGACGGAGACGCGCCCGATGATTGCATCCATGTCGCGTCCAGGCCAAATCGTCTCCCCCTGCAGGCCGTCTTCGATGATCGCGAGCGTTGGGTTGGAGAGGATCTGCCGATACGGAAGCACGCCGAGGAGCGGGATCTTATGACGCGCCAGTCCCTTCTCAAGGAGGCGAGGGAGTTGTGGTTCCATCTCCAAGTTGACCTTGTTCACAATCGCCCCTGCCACGTTCACACCGCGCGCTTCGAACAGCGCAGCATTGAGGACGATCTCGTCGATCGGTCGACCGATCCCGCCCTCGCTCACGATGATGACTGGGGCGCCGAGTAGCGCCGCAACGTCGGCATTGGAGAGCCCAATCACGGCGCCGACGCCCGCATGTCCGGTCCCTTCGAGGAGGATGAGGTCACGCCCCTTCGCCATCTCACGTTGCGCGGCGAGGATGCGTGCGCTGAAGTCATCCACCACCTCACCCTCAATCACACGACGAGTGAAGCCGCGCGGGATCTGCACGGGTGAGAGGAGGTGCGTCGGATCGGGAAGGTTGAAGACCTCGCGCATCAACGCCGCATCTTCGTCGGCAGGCGCGCCATTGAGCATGATCCAGCGCTGCCCAACCGGCTTCATGAAC
>JBJTVF010000003.1:0-29122 GCA_046081085.1 Candidatus Limnocylindrus sp. | reverse complement strand
GGATGATCTCCATACGATCACGGAGCGCGTCCGGAATCGTGTCCAGCTGGTTTGCCGTTGCAACGAAGAGCACTTGCGAGAGATCAAACTCCACCTCCAAATAGTTGTACTGGAAGGTTGCATTCTGCTCAGGATCGAGCACTTCAAGGAGTGCGGCCGACGGATCGCCACGGCAATCCGCGCCAACCTTGTCGATCTCGTCGAGCATGAAGACGGGATTTTTCGTGCCCGCCGTCTTGATCCCCTGCGCAATTCGCCCAGGGAGGGCCCCGATGTAGGTGCGTCGATGCCCGCGAATCTCTGCCTCGTCATGAAGCCCGCCGAGGCTCATGCGCACGAACTTGCGCCCCATCGCCTTTGCAATGGACTTGCCGAGCGAAGTCTTCCCCACGCCGGGAGGGCCTGCGAAGCAGAGGATTGGACTCTTCACCTGTGGGGCGAGCTTGCGCACTGCGAGGTACTCGATGATGCGCTCCTTCACCTTCTCTAGGCCGTAGTGATCGTCGCTCAGCACCTTTGCCGCCTCCGAGATCTCAATTCGATCCTCGGTTGAAACGTTCCAGGGCATGGCGATCAGCCAGTCCACATATGTGCGAATTACGCCAACCTCCGGTGAGGCGGAGGGAATTCGCGACATTCGATCGAGCTCTTTCAGTGCGCGTGCCTTCACCTCTTCTGGCATATCAGCCGCTTCAACTTTTTCACGAAGTTCATTTGTCTCTGCCTGCTGAGGGTCATCTTCACCGAGTTCGCGCTGAATGGCCTTCAGCTGTTCGCGCAAGAAGTATTCGCGCTGCGACTTGTCCATCTCCGTGCGAACGTCAGATTGGATCTTCCCCTTGATTTCAAGGATTTCGATCTGACGTGCAAGGAATGCTGATACGTATTTGAGTCGATCAACCACATCGACAATCTCAAGCAGCTCTTGTCGCTGCGCGGTCGTCATGTCAGGGGTGTAAGCGGTCATATCTGCCAACAGGCCCGGATCACTGATGTTCTTCGCCGCAACCGCCGCTTCCGGAGGAACGGGCGCGCCTGAGGTGACGTACGTTTCTACTTGCGCCTGGACGCTCTTCATCAGCGCCTCGACTTCCACGCCCTCTGCCTCTTCGACCTCGATCATCTCGACGTTTACCATCAATGCGTCGCCAGATGTATCGAGCTCATGAAGAGCGATTCGTTTCTGTCCTTGGACCACTGCGCGGATGGTTCCGTCAGAGAGATTCACCACCTGTGCAATCTTGGCCAGCGTTCCTACGTCGTGCAGTTGTGAGGTGCTGGTGATCTCCTCTTGCTCAGCCTCTCGCTGGGTGATGAGTGCGAGCCAACCGTCGCCTGCAGCAGCCGCGCGGATGGCGGCAACACTCTTGTCGCGACCAACTTTGAGCGGCGCAACCATCTCGGGGAAGATGACGATCTCGCGTAGCGGGACGAGCGGATATCGGCCGATGCCGCTTGGCACGGGCGTGCTGTCATCGTCGGAGGCTGCTACGGCCTCGTCGATCTCAAGCTCCATCTCTTCGCTCATCTCGCCCTCAAGTTCATCGTTGCGTCGCTTCTCGCTCATCGTCGTCCTCCTTCATGTGCTGCGGCTCTCTCTCGTTCACCCTTCTTGTTTCCCTCTTCGTAGAGTCGTTCGAGGATTCGTTCTCCGAGACGCTCTTCCAGCTGGAAGAGGAGCTTGATCCCGGCAAGGTTCACGCCGAGATCCTGCGTGAGGTGCCGTATCCAGAGGATTCGGCGCAGGTCGTTTTCGGAGAAGAGGCGGATATTCGACTCTGTCCGCGAGGGGCAGATCAGCCCCGCCTCTTCGTAGATTCGGAGCGTCCTCGGGTGGACGGCCACCAACTGCGCCGCCACGCTGATCACGTAGACGGGGCGAGAGGGGTCGATCCCTGAACTGCTGCTCCTGAACATGCTCGTATCCTAGAAACCTACCAATACCATTGTCAAGTACCCTGCGGAAAGGATGGTAGGGGGTCGGCGCTACTCCACGTCCCTGCGGTACGGCAGATCCACGATGACCGTATTGCGGCGGCCGAGCAGTGTGTCCCTGAGCCGCTTCCCGTTGCCGTTGTGGAGGATTCGATCCCACCAGTGACGACCGGCGTACTCGGGGATCATCACCACATTGATCGGCAGTTCGCCTGACTCGTGTGGGAGCTCCTCGAGCTCGTCGAGGAAGTGGGAGAGCGGTTCAACAATCAGCCGATACGGCGACTCCACCGTCACCAGTCTCACCCCTGGGAAGAGGGCCTCGAATCGCGCACGGATCTCGCGCTCCTCATCCTCGTTGAACACCACGCGCACAGCAATGAGCTCACCCGTGCTCCCCTCAAGGATTCGACCGAGCGTGATGGCACGCACCGTTGAGCGGTTGATCTCACCGAACGGCGCGATGATGCGCCGTGGTCGATGCGGTGCATCAAAGATGAGGCCAGGCTTGATTGCAAGTTCGCGCTCGTGTCGGTTGTACCGTTGGCGCACGGCGGCCATGAAGAGTGCAACGAGCGGCACGAGCACAAAGATGATCCAACCTCCCGCAGCAAACTTCGCAATCGAAATGATCACCAGCACAACACCGGTGACAACAGCACCAACGCCGTTGAGTGCCGCCTTGCCGCGCCAGCCTTCACCACGAAGTTTCCGCCAGTGCACCACCATGCCGGTTTGGCTGATGGTGAAGCCAAGGAAGACACCGATCGCATATGCAGGGATCAGCAACGTGACAAGTGCGTCGGTTGCAATCAAGAAGATGACAGCGCCTGCTGCAATGGTCAGGATGCCACCCGCGTAGGCAAGCCGATCGCTTCGCTGACCGATCTGGCGGGGGAGAAATCCATCACGCGCCAGGACGCGTGCGAGCTGTGGGCCACCGTTGAACCCAGTGTTGGCAGCCAGCAGCAAGATCCCAGTCGTTGCAATCTGGAAGATGGCGTACGGGATGCCGCCGCCAAGGTTCGCGCGAGCAATTTGCGAAATGAGTGTTTCTCCACCAACCTCCTGCGGAACTTTTCCAAACGCAAACGCGAGCAGAGACATCCCAAAGAAGATCGTCGCGAGGAGCACCGCCATGATGGCCATCGTGTCTGCGGCATTCTTCGCCTCTGGCTTCTTGAACGCAGCAACGCCGTCGGAGATTGCTTCGGTGCCTGTCAACGCGACCGATCCGTACGCAAAGGCCTTCAAGAGCAGGAACGGGAGAATGAGCTGCATGCCGTCGTGCGCTTCCACAACAACGCCCTGGCTCCAGTTCACTGCAGGATCGCCGAGCCAAATACGGATGAGCCCGATGCCAATCACTGAGAGCGCACCTCCGACAAAGAGATAGGTAGGAATGGCGAAGAGACGACCGGACTCGCGAAGGCCGCGCAGGTTTGCCAGGACGAGGAGGAAGAGAGCGCCGAGTGCCATCTCCACCCTCCACGGCAGGAGCTCAGGGACCGCGGACGTGATGGCCGCCACACCCGCAGCGGTGCTCACGGCAGCAGTGAGGATGTAGTCGATCACGAGGCTCGATGCCGCCACAAGTGATGGAACCGTACCGAGGGTGCTTGAGGCGACCGCGTACGCGCCACCCCCCTTTGGGAAGCCGAAGCAGACCTGGCGGTAGCTGATCGCTACGACTCCAAGAAGGAGGCCAACCGCGAGGGCGATCACAGGACCGAAGGCGAGGTACGTGGCACCTGCCGAGGCGAGGACGATGAGGATCTCCTCGCTCGCGTATGCACTCGAAGAGATTGCGTCGGAAGAGAAGACAGGGAGGGCGAACTTCTTCGGCAGCCGCTCCTCACCCTCCTCCGCGTTCGAGAGGCGCCGCCCGAAGATTGCGGTCTTTGCCGCGAGGGTGGCCCGACCAACGCTGTTTACCGGCTCACTCCCCGCTTCGGACGCAACAAGGTGATCTGGCTCCTCTTCAATGAACCACTCTTCGTCATTGCCAAGCGGCGTGGGGTTCTTGCTCTCGTTCGTCATGACGTGGAACCGCCCTTTACAGCTTCAAGGGCCGGCGGTCAGGCCGGTCAGGGGTTCAGAGTGACCAGTGCCTCTCTGCGCCGCGCTCAACTCTGATTCTATACCTGCAGACGTACCTCATCCACTCACGAGGACGAGGAGCGCGCGGTCGAGTCCGAGGTAACTCACGCGATGCACGCGAATGGCATCAGGTCCAACGAGAGAGGTTGCCGTTGCAAGTTCTTCGCTCCATGTTTCCCCCTCTCGTTTCCATGCAATGAGGTGGCCGCCGTCGGCGAGGAGCGGTCGCGCGAGCCGCGCAAGTTCTGCGAGAGGCGCAACCGCGCGCGCAACGATCACGTCATAGCGCGTTGGACTTGCGGATACGAGCTTCTCTGCTCGCGCCTGAACGACGCGAAGCCGAGGCGAGAGTCCACTCGCAGCAGCGACCGCTTCAAGGAAGCGAGCCTTCTTCCCTGTCGCCTCAATCAGGTCAAACGTGGCGCGCGGACGCGCGTGAAGGAGGCGTGCCGCGAGCGGAGTCCCAGGGAAGCCACCGCCACTGCCGAGATCTGCAAACGCACCGTCATGTGGCATCAGCTGGTCAATCAGAGGCACTCCAACAAGGGCGTCGAGAAGATGTCGCGACGCTCGCTCACTCGCGTTCTCGATCCGAGTCAGATTGATGAACGGATTCCACGCGTCTAAGAGTCGTAAGTGTGCGCTGAGCACCGCTCGCTCGGACTCACTGAGCGGCGGGAGCGGCGCCTTCTGAAGGAGCGCATCAAGAGCCTCGAGCGTTGCTCGTTCCGTTGGCGGGAGAACGTCAGGATTCGTTGGGAGCTGTTGGCGTTCGTTCAACCACGCTTCTCGCTCGGCCGCGCCGGGCGGCCCATTGAGCGTCGTACGACATCAAGGACCTCTTCAACATACTTGTCTGCGTCACCTTTCTCGACCGCGCTCTTGACGCAACCGCGCACGTGGTCCTCTAGGATGAGAAGGCCGAGTGCATCGACAGCAGCGCGAAGCGCAGCGATCTGTTGAAGGATGTCAACGCAATACTCTTCGCCGTCCACCATTCGACGAATGCCACGCACCTGGCCTTCAAGCCGACTGAGTCGGTTCAACAGCACCTTGCGGTCTTTGGTGTAGCTGTGACCCGCGTGTTCGTCCATACCCTGGGAGAGTATCCGATCCTCCTCGATGCTACGATGCGAACCCGATGGAGACTGCAGTCGGAACCCAGCCCTTCGCGCATCGGAGCGAGGCGGAGTTTGCCGAGATCCTTGACTTCTACGGGATCCGCTGGGAGTACGAAGCAACGGCCTTTCCGCTGACGCACCACGCCGACGGGCGTGTCGCCTCGCGCTTCGCGCCAGACTTCTATCTCCCTGATGTGGATCTCTGGGTTGAAATCACCACCATTCGGCAGGCACTGATGCGGCAGAAGCGCAAAAAGTTGCGACGCTTCACCGCCCTCTATCCTGATCTCCGAATCAAGCTCCTTGGCGCGAGCGACATCAAGGCACTGATGTGGAAGTACCAACGCAGCGCGCGCGGGGTTGTTGGACCCTCTGGGTCGACCACACCACCTCGGGGGCGCAGAGAGAGAGTCGGAGAGGCGGCCGCATGAGCAGCGTGCGAAGCAACAATCCACATGACGACATTGAGGAGGTGCTCATCGATGAGACCTCAATCCAGGCGCGCGTACGAGAGCTCGGCGCAGAGATCGCATCGGCATATGGCGGAGGAGAGCCACTCGTTCTTGTAAGCGTGCTCAAGGGCTCGCTCATCTTTGTGGCAGACCTCATGCGCGCAATCCCGAGCAACGTGGTCATTGACTTGATGGAGGTTTCATCCTACGGCGGTGGCAACACCGAGTCGAGTGGGACCGTGCGCATCCTGAAAGACCTCTCAGGAACCATCGAGGGGCGAGATGTCTTGATCGTAGAAGACATCATCGATACCGGCCTAACCTTGAACTATCTGATGGGCTACCTCAGCGGAAAGAGTCCCCGGTCGATTCGCATTGTGACGCTGCTCAACAAGCCGGCTCGTCGCCTCGTTGACTTGAAAGTTGACTGGACTGGTTTTGAGATTCCAGACAAGTTTGTCGTTGGGTACGGACTCGACTTCGGTGAGACGTACAGAAACTTGCGCTACGTCGGCGTCTTGAAGCGCGAGCTCTACGCCTCCGCGCTCGGTGAGTCCTAACTCAGTGAAACCGATCGGTCGACTACAAACAGGGGCTGGGAATCTGCGCCGTCGAAGCAACGGGCGGCGATTGAGCGGGCTGGGCGCAATGCTCGTGGTGCTCGGCGCGCTCCCCTCATGGTGGACCCTTAGCGGCGGTAGCGGCGCCCCCGCCATCACTGGGAATGCGTTTGATTCAGTTGGCGTGTTCGCCTTCTTCAGCGCCCTTGCGCTCCTCGCAATCCTCATCGCACCAGATGCGGTGGG
The DNA here is from genome assembly GCA_046081085.1 of Candidatus Limnocylindrus sp. Taxonomy (GTDB): domain Bacteria; phylum Chloroflexota; class Limnocylindria; order Limnocylindrales; family Limnocylindraceae; genus Limnocylindrus. The sequence continues at coordinate 22,708 of JBJTVF010000003.1, read as the reverse complement.
GGAGCAGCTCCCAATCGATGCGTGGCCCCTCCATGTTGGGCTGGTCTGTTTCGCAGGTCTCGCCTTCCTGCTTGCCGCAAGCGAGGCGGCCGTTCGCGCAACGGGTAGCGAACTCTCGCTCGCCGTGGTCTTCTCTCCTCTCCGCGCACCAGGGCTCTGGGTCACCCTCATCGGACTCGGCACCTGGATCGCTGGCGTCGCACAGATCGTCGACACCCGGGACGATCGATAGCCTCCCCCCTCGCCTCCCACGAGGGGGTTGAGCACACAATGGCCGTGCCTCTCGCTCCTCTGTTAGGGTGGTTAGGTGCAGCCGTGCGCTCCGACGCGCGGGCAGGTGCTAATCAAGCGCCGCCCCGTCGTAGCAGCGCACGCCACAACATCTACTACGAGACAGATAAAGAGGTACACACATCATGAGCCGTAACGTTGCAGTGTTCGTTGACGTCGCAAACGTCTTTTATGCCGCAAAGGCAGCCGGAGTAGACATCGATTACGTCACGCTCCTCAAGACCATTACCGCCAATCGCGATCTCATTCGCGCCTATGCGTACACCGGGCTTGATCCAGAGAACGAAAACCAGAAAGCATTCCACAACTTTCTCGCGCGCAACAACTACAAGGTTGTCAGCAAGGATGTACGAAAGTATGGCGACGGTCGCTTCAAGGCAAACCTTGACATCGAACTTGTCGTTGACCTTGTCCGCCTCGCACCCAAGCTTGATGTTGCCGTGGTCATCTCCGGCGACGGTGACTTTGCACCCGCGATTCGCGCCGTACAAGACATGGGAGTTCGCGTTGAAGTCGTGAGCTTCCGCGCAAACACCAGCAGCGACCTTGTGGATGTTGCCGATCACTTCATTGAGATCACATCGATTGCAAAGGTCGAGGTGGGCGGTTCGCGTAGCGGTCGTCGCGTTGCCGCTGACGGTGACGAAGATCTCTCCATGACCGAGGTGCCGGACAAGCAGTCCGAGTCCCTGGCGCGACCGCGTCGCTCCCCTGAGCCACGCGAAGAGCGTGGACGTTCCCGTCGAGGTGGTGTCGGTCGCTCAGGCAACGTCCGGAGCCGTTCGGGCGCAACAGTGCGCGTTGGCGGCAGCATGATTGACGCGGACGCCATTGAGACGATGTCACTCGATGACCTTGAGCTGGGCGACCTCAACCGCCCAGGCATCGGTCACGAGCACGTCCACGACACAGGTGACGCACCACGCCGTCGCCGCCGACGTGGCGGACGTGGACGCGGTGGACGCGGACGCGGCGAGGGATTTTCCGACGCGCCACGGGGCGGCGCATCGCGATCCGGCTCCGCGTATGACGGACCGATCGAGACGATGTCACTTGCGGACCTTGATGGCGGCGTCTCTGGGGGCGTGCCCGAATACCTGCGCAGCGATCGTGGTGGCTCTGCCCAGCCTTCGGGTGCGTCGCGACGAGCCCTCGGCTCTGGCCCTTCACGGATCGCAGACGAGGTTGCTCGATCGCAGCGTGACGGTTCGAGTCGCTCCAACCTTTCGGGTGGCATGCAGCGTGAAGCCGTCCCATCTGATGTGGCGGCGCTCTTGCGCTCACAGCTTGAGGCTACTGGTCGCTCTGCTGACAGCGCTCCTGCGTTGAGCGGGAAAGACGCGCCAACAGGCGGTCGTGCGCGCGCCAAGGCGAAGCCTGCGGCGAAGAAGCCTGCGGCGAAGAAGCCTGCGGCCAAGGTAGCGCTCGTCAAGAAGCCAGGCGCGCGATCGAAGAGCAAGAGGTAAGAGGCGAGCTGAATGGCGAAGGCGGTTCCCGCGCCGGCCAGTCAACCTGAGGCAACCACACGCCCACCGGCACGCTTCGCAACTCGCGGTCACAATTCGGCCGCGTCGCGCGTTGCACAACTGATCACTGGCGTTCCTCCACACGCACTGCTCATCATGGGGCCACGAGGCGCGGGGGCAGGGACGCTTGCGCGCGATGTTGCGGCAACACTTCTCTGCTCAACTCCGCAGAGTGGCGGCGCGTGCGGGGAGTGCCGCGCATGTCGGCTGGTGGCGGCTGAGAGTCACGCAGATCTCGCTCGAATCACGCCGAGCGGTGCTGCTGATGAGATTGGCATCACGCCGATTCGCGAGCTTGAGACGAGCCTCGCCCTCCTCCCTGTCGAGGGTGGACGCCGTGTCGCGCTCATTGAGCATGCAGATCGGATGAGTGAGCCCGCGCAGAATGCGTTGCTCAAGACCCTCGAAGAGCCTCCCCTACAGACGCACATCATCCTCGCCGCCGCGGAGGACTCCTCGCTCCTGCCAACCATCCGCAGTCGTTGCGCCGTCATTCGACTCGGCCTCCCAGAGGCAGCCGCCGCAAGCGAACTCATCGCCACACGACTCGGCCTTGACGCCGCAACCGCCACACGACTCCTTCGCATGGCCGGTGGTCGGCCAGGGCCTATCATCGACGCAGAGGCGAGTGGAGACGCGGCGCGTGCACACGCCGCACTTCGACGCCAGATCTTGGATTTCGTCGGCATTGCGCCGCACGCGCGGCTTCGCCAACTCCCCGCCCTGATTGCCGATGCGAGCGCGATCCTTGCCGTTTCCACCACGGACGGCGAAGAGGGGACAACAGAGGATGGTGGCGAATCGGAAGGTGCCGATTCTGCAGCAGAGCGCGCGGCAGCCAGCTCCACGAAGAGTCCAACACGACGTGCGGGAGGAAGGCCAACCCCAGCGGAGCGGCGCGCGAACGCAAAGGCGCTCCTCCACCTATGGCGTGGTGTCGCGCGCGATCTAGCGCTCGTTGCCTCTTCAGCACCGGCGTCCGTGGCGTTTCCAGAAGATCTCCACGAGCTGACGCCTGTTGCCGCGCGTTGTGCACAGACCGCGTGGCGTGACGCGCTCATCAGCCTAGATCGCGCACTCGCGGCGCTCCGTCGAAATGGCAACCCTGAGTTGCTTCTTGATGCGATCGCACTTCGCTGGCCACGCGGATGAACCATCTCGCTCCGCATCAGGAACTCTTCAAACAGCTGGTGACGCTTGGCGAGAGTGTGGCCGACGCGCTTGACTATACGCAGCTCATCAGTACGAACGGCGAAGGCGAACTAGAGAAGACGCTCACTGCGCTCGGCGCACGTGAGATCACTCCCGCTGCGCATCGGGCCCTTGACGCGCTGCGCGCTGCGGGTGAGCGCGTGGTGACGGCGAACGATCCTCATCGCGCCATTGACTGGATTGCAACCTATCCTCGACTCCTGACCACGCTCCTTGTGGCCGCGCTGAACCCTAAGGGACTTCCGAGCGATCACAACGCAAACAGCGCAAGTGGCTCATCAAGTGCTACGCGACTTCCGGGTGGAATTGCATTTACGGATGCACCATCCGATGGTCGCGCGGTTGTCTATGCGGGGATTCAGTCGGACCCGATCTTGAAACCACTCGCGCACGCCATCGCCGCAGCGTCGCCTGCCGATCGACTAATCGCTCGCGCGCTGATGGGTGATCCAGAGCCGGACCTTTCAACCGCAGCGGCGTACGCGGCGCTCCTTCCGTCTCAACGCGGTCCGAGCGATCCTCTTCTCGTCGGCGCGTTGGCCATCGGTGGCAAGGCGGCCCAATCGAATGCGCAGTATCGCGGTGCAATCGTGGAGGCGACGACCGCTGAGATCTTGAAGAAGCGTCCCGCACTCGTGCGTGATGCGGAGCGGGTGGTGCGTCGTGAGCGACGCTTCTCGGTGGATGGCGCATCCGCGGATCCACACCCGTTTGACGTGACGGTGGAAGCGGGACCGACTCCCGAACTCTGGGACTGTAAGTGGGGAGCGCGAGGTATCGACGAAAACCTTCTCGCGGAGCTTGAGAGTGCTCGGATCCGCGCCGCAGGGGCGGGGGTTCGCATCGCGATCGGCGTCGTTGCCTTTGACGCAGCGGCAACGGTTGCGGCGCGCCTCTCGCTTGTGCGTGGCCCGCGCGCGCAGACGCGCATGATCACCCTCGATACCCTGAGTCGTCTGGCGGCGGGGTGAGTGAGGCGCTGATGGACCCGATCGCCGAGCGGCTCACTCCAGGGCTTGCCAATGATGAAGTGCGCCTCCCCACGGAGGCTCGCTTCCGCGAAGAGGGGCGAGGCGTTCGATTTGATGAGTGCGACTCGCGTGGACGTATGCGCGCTGCTGCGCTGCTGCGACACGCACAAGACCTCGCCTGGCGTCACAGTGAAGTGCTCGAGTACGGACGTGCCTGGTATGAGGCTCGCGGTGTTGGATGGGTGGTACGAAGCGTTGACCTACTTATCGACCAGCCGCCCCAGTCAAACGAAAATCTCTCCGGCACGACGGCGCTGGTCGGCTTCCGTCACGTCATGGCACGACGTCACACGCGACTCTTTGGGCCCACCGGGCGAGTCGTTGCCGACGCTGCAATTGACTGGGTGATGACCGATCAAGACGGGCGGCCGGTACGTTTTCCTCAGGAGTTCGAACGCTTCGTCCAGCAGGTCAACGCAACGTTTGTCCCAAACAAGATCCCTGTAGCTGCGCCTTCAGGTGCAGGGATTGAAATTGCCATTCGTCGTGCGGATATCGACCCGCTCGGACATGTGAATCATGCTGCCTGGCTTGAGATCATTGAAGAGGCCGTCGCTCAGGTTGCCCCCACGCATCTCGAAGCGCCGCGGCGTAGAATTCGCATGGAATACCTTGCGGTTACTGCCGACCGCACCGCGCGCGTGCATATCCTTGGCGATGCAGGCGACGACCAACTTCGTGTGGACGTGACCGACACCATTGGCAACCCCATCCTCCGTGCTGAATTGAGCGTGATCGGCTCGTGAGCTGGCCATTCACCCCCGTCCTCCTCTCACTCCTCGTCGCGCTCAGCGCGCCCGCCAACACCGCTGCCCTCGTTCCAGCCGCGCGTATCAGCCTGAGTGCGGCGCTTGGCCGCCTGAAGGTGCAGCCTGAGTACTCAAGCGGGTACAGCAGAAGCAAGTTTGGGAGTGATTGGATTGACGCGGACGGTGACGGACTTGATACACGTGCCGAAGTGCTCATCGATGAATCCAAAGTACCCGTCACGATCTCTCGGGGAGTCGTTCGGACCGGGAAATGGATCAGCCTCTATGACAATCTGACTTGGACGGTTGGTACGGACGTCGACATTGATCATGTGGTTGCGCTCAAAGAGGCTTGGGAGTCTGGTGCGTATCGCTGGAGCGCTTCGCGTCGACTCGCCTTCGCGAATGATCTTGGCGTTTCCTGGTCGCTGCGCGCAGTGACAGACAATGTGAACTCCTCAAAGGGAGATCGTGATCCTGCGAGCTGGCTTCCGCCACATCGAGCGTCAACATGTACATATCTGGTCGGTTGGGTCGGGGTGAAACTGCGATGGGGCCTAAGCGTTGATGCAACTGAGAAGACAGCAATCAGCAGTGCATGGAGTGCAACAGGTTGTGCTGATCGGCAAAATCCGCCGCGTGTTGAGGTGATTGTCGCGCCGTAGAGACTAGAGCCCGAGCGTCGGCTTTCCGCTCTCTCCCTTGGAACTCCTCTTTCGTCTCTTCTTACGAGGCTCGTTCGTTCCTGGCGCGGAGTCTTGACGATCAGGCATCCCAACGTTGTACTTCCTCACGAGCGTTGCGTCGGGTGCCTTGGCGCGCGCCTGTGCGAGCGCCGCCGCCGGGGCAAACTCCGAAGAGGTAGGCGGCATCTCCCGTCGTTGACGCGCGCCAACTGGGGGTGTGCGACGAACAACAACAACCCCTTGAGAGGCCGTGCGGATTTGGCGCACGCTCTCTTCTGGTTGCGCACGGTATGCGGCCGCCCAGACGAGTGCGACAGCTGCGGGGACGAGGAGGAGGCGTTCATCGGTGCCGGTTACGCCAAGTGCCAGTGCGATTACGGTCACAACCACCGCAAGCGAGAGGAGGGGCCGTTTCAGAGGCGGGATGCTCTGGTACTGCGGATCGGCCATCTGCCGATTCTAGGGGGTGCGCGCCGCGAATCGTGTATCGATCTGGTGCGCCCGACAGGATTTGAACCTGCGACCTTCTCCTTCGGAGGGAGACACTCTAATCCCCTGAGCTACGGGCGCGAGAGTGGAAGGATAGCGGTGGTAGGAAGGGTCGTGAAAGTAGATCAGGTGACCCCCCGTGAAGGGAGCCACCTGAAGCCGGTCCGCTTTTAGAACGAACAAGTCAGTTCCGCAGCTACGCTCGAAGAGCATCTATCACGTCGCCTAAAGCGACTACCCTAACCCACCTACCCATGACCTTCGAACAAGAACAGCTACGGATAGGATAGCGCGCGCGAAGGCCGATTCCAACCCCCTATTTCTCTCGTGGATAACTCGTCGTGCGCCAGACCGCGCACCGAACCCGTCGCTAACGGATGCTCACTAAGGTCATTGTTACAGGCTCAACGGGGCGATCCCCGGGGCCGCATGGAGCGGCGGCAATCGCGTCGACCACGTTCAGGCCGGCAACGACCTGCCCGAAGATCGTGTAGTTCGGTGGGAGCTGCGGCAGGTCTGCAAGACAGATGAAGAACTGGCTTCCGTTCGTGTTGGGGCCGGCATTCGCCATTGCAACCGTGCCGCGTGCGTAGCCCATCGTGACGGGCTCGTCATCAAACTTGTAGCCCGGTCCACCCGTCCCCGTGCCAGTTGGGTCGCCGCCCTGAATCACAAAACCGGGCACGACGCGATGGAAGATGACGTTGCTGTAGAAGCCCTTGTTGGCGAGTGTCACGAAATTCTCGACGGTCTTTGGCGCTGCGTCGTCTAGGAGCTCGAATTCGATGCTGCCGAGGGTGGTCTCGATGACTGCGGTGGCCATTCGTCCTCACTTCCGCGGCAGTGCCGCCTCTGTCGGCTCACTGCCGACACGTCCGTGGAGTCTACCCGTCTCGCAGTTATGGCGTGGGGCTACTCACCGTGGTGCTCAAGATGGTGACAGGAACAACGGGTCGATCCTCCTGGTCTCGTTCGACCGCGGCGATCGCGTCGACGACATCAAGACCCGCGGTCACCTCGCCGAGAATGGCATAGGTTCGGACACTCTCCAGCGGGCCAGCGGCACCATCATCCAAGACGATGAAGAATTGGCTCCCTTGAGAATTCGGTGCCGCGCTGCGAGCCATCGCGAGGACTCCACGTCGATATTCTCCGATCACCGGTTCGTCTTGGATCTTGTAACCGGGATCACCCATTCCAGTCCCTGTTGGATCACCGCCCTGAATCACGAACGGCGTTCCGTCCTGCATGTAGGCAATGCGATGGAAGATGACGTTGTTGTAGAAGCCGCATTCAGCAAGTGCGACGAAGTTTCCGACCGCAATAGGCGAGAGATCAGCATCTACGAGAAACGTGATCTCACCTAGTGTGGTGGACATCACGATCTCACGCTGCTCACCCGCTCCGAGAGCTGCTGGCTGGGCGATGGGACAGCCTGCGACGCCTGACGCCGCTGGGCGCCCTGCGCCGCTATCCGTGCATGCAGCAACAAGGAACAGCGCTGCGACTGTTGTGCTGAAGATACGATGCGAGGCGTTCACGAAGACATACTACGCGAACTTGCTAACCCGCCTGGTTGGCGATCGACAGCGCCTCTTCGAAGTCAATCGCACCTGAGAAGAGGGCTTCGCCAAGTATCAGCGAGCTCACTCCGGCATCTCGGAGTCGACGCACGCCGTCAAGATCTGTGACACCGCCTGCAACACTCACCTCCATTGATGGGTATCGTTGACCGATCTCGCGGAGCCTGCTGAGCTCACTGGGACCCCCGCCGTGGCTCATCACCACGCGGCTGATTCCCGCAGCAACGAGCTGCTGCAGCAGATCGTCGAGTGACGGCTGCACCGCCCGCTTCCAAGGGAACTGCGAGAGACGCTCTGGGCGTGGATCAAGACCGACGGCGAGCCACGCCCCCGCTGCATGCGCGCACGCGTGGAGAAGCTCTGGCACATCAAGTAGCGAGGTGCCCACGACCACGCGTGTGGCCCCCGTTGCGAAGACGATCTGGATCCCTTCAGGAGAGTCCACGCCGCCTGCAACCTGAAGTGGTGTGGCAACGAGACCTGCGACCGCGCCGATCGCCGCGAGATTAAGTGGCGTGCCTGCCCGCGCGCCGTCGAAGTCCACAAGGTGAACCAGCGTGGCGCCGCGATCCACAAAGTGACGTGCGATCCGTGCTGGCTGATCCGTCGGTGCGCCGACCCCAGTCGACGCACCGGGCCAAAAGACAATCCTCGAGCGACCCTTCTCGAGATCAATAGAGGGGACGATGCGCATCAGAACGTCTTGCCACGGGTTACGCGGATGCTGCGAGTGCGTCCGCGGATGCGCGAATCACCTTCTGAATCTCATCGGCACCAATGCCATAGTGCGTCACCGCACGGATCTGTCCATGCGTGTACGCGATCATCAGCACACCGCGCTTCTCAAGCTCGTCAAGAAACTTCTTGCGCCGTCCTGTGCCACCCTCAACCTTGAAGAGGACAAAGTTCGTCACCACGCGAGTGGGATCAAGATGGTCGCCAACTGGCTGTGCGATGTGCCCGGGCGAGATCACACCCTTCATCTCCGCGAGTGCTTCCGCAAGGATTCGTGCGTTGGCGTGATCTTCAGCAAGCCGTTGAATCGTCCCCTCTGGGCCATCTGAAAGCGCGACGAGACCCGCCGCGGCAAGGATGCCAACCTGGCGCATGCCACCGCCAAGCAGCTTGCGTGCACGTCGCGCCTTAAAGATAAAATCTTTCTTTCCAACAACAACGCTGCCGATCGGCGTGGCGAGCCCCTTGCTCAGGCAGAAGGTTGCACTCTCCGCCTCCCTCACCAATTCTCGTGCGCTCACACCGAGCCCAACGACGGCATTGAAGAGTCGCGCGCCGTCCACATGAATGGGGATCCCCGCAGGCTTGAGTGCTGCGTGCAGCCCCTTCATGTATGCGGGTGTGATAGGTCGGCTGACGGTGTGCGCGTGGCAGTTCTCGACTACCACGAGGCTAGTGTTCGCCGAGTGCGGATCTGAGGAGTCTTGGATCGCCTCAACCACGTCCTGGATCGGCATCTCACCGTCCGGGTTCTCGCGAACGATTCGAAGTCCCGCGCCTGCAACAACGGCGTAGTTTGCCGCCTCATCGTTCGGGATGTGCCCCTCGGCGGGGGTGATGATCTCTCCGCCACGCGGGACATGCGCCATCACGCTCACGAGGTTCCCCATCGTTCCAGAGGCCACAAAGAGACCCGCCTCCTTGCCGAGCAGATCGGCGGCGCGTTCTTCAAGTTCAGCGACGGTGGGGTCATCCTCAAACACGTCATCGCCCACCTCAGCGCTCGCCATTGCGCGGCGCATCTCAGGGGTGGGGTGGGTCACGGTGTCAGAGCGTAGATCGATGCGACCCGAGCCTCCCGCTCGTTGTGCCGCGTCAGCTCCGTATCCCATAGTCGGATCCTACCCCCTCTGGTAGGCTTCGCAGTCCTGTCGCGGACCCGTGGTGTAGCGGCCCAACATGCCAGCCTGTCACGCTGGAGATCGCCGGTTCGAATCCGGTCGGGTCCGCCAGGAGACTCTCTTCGTCGGCTACGATTAATTCATGCCACGAGAGATCCCCGTTAGCGACGGCTTCCCACCAAGCGAGCGCACGCGCGTCCGTCGCCTTCCTGAGCGCGGTCTCTATGAGCGGAACGAGATCTACCCCGTTGTTGACGCGGCACTCTCCTGCACCGTTGCATACCTCCTTGACGGGCGTCCCATGGCCACGCCAACGGCCCACTGGCGTGACGGCGATCGACTGTACTGGCACGGCTCTGCTGCGAGCCGCTTTCTCACGCGCGTCGCCGGCACTGAGGTGTGCGTCTCTATTCACCTGACTGACGGGATCGTCCTTGCACGAAGCGGCTTTGACAGCTCCATGAACTATCGCTCCGCAACACTCTTTGGAATCTGCGAAGAGATCACGGGCGCGGAGAAGGTGGCGCAGCTTGACGTATTCATAGAAAAACTCGTCCCTGGACGTTCAAAGGAACTGCGCGTCTCACATGACAAAGAGTTAAAGGCGACCACGATGCTCGGCATGACCATTGCGGAGGCATCTGGAAAGATTCGCGATGGTGGCGTGCACGACAACGAAGAAGACGCAGGTGAGAAGATCTGGGCTGGCGTGTTGGAGTTGGAGTCGCGCTTCACCAAGTTGATCCCAGATGGTGACACGCCGGTGATCGCAGCGCCATCGCAGACACTAGAGCAGATGATCGGAAAGAAGGTCTAGTGTTGATGCGGGTGAACGCAAAGACGATTGATCTAGCCGCACTTCTTGCATTGGCGGCACTCGTGATCGCGTACCCCATAGTGTTCAATGACGCATCGTCGTCTTCGGCTGGTTGGGCCTGGCTCGGGGTCGCAGCCATCCTGCTCGGCGCAAACGTGGCGCGCCTCAATGTTGGCGCACGACCTTCAGAGCGCGGTGTTGCGGTTGGCGTCGCTGCTCTCGGGCTCGCGCTGTTGCGTATCACGGGAATCGTTGGAGAGGTGACGCTGCCGATTGCAACCGCAGTAGTTCTCATCCCACTGCTGCTCGTCTGGATCAGCCGCCGGCGATCTGCTCCCCGCCGTCAATCGTAATCGTATTCCCTGTCACCCAGTTCAGTCCGGGCGCTGAGAGCGCCACGATTGCACGGCCGACATCATCTGGCGTGGTGAGCCGTTTTCCTGGGTGCTTCTTAAGCACTACGTCGATCCAGTCCTGACTTCCAGGAATCTTTCGTAGTGCAGGGGTGTCTACAACACCTGGTCGCAGCGCGGTGACGGTTGATCCTGGGACGAGCGCGGCGAGTTCGATCGCCAGTTGACGACAGTGCGCTTCGACCGCGGCCTTTGCGGCGGACACTGCGCCGTACATCGGGACCGCCTTTGACGCACCCTCAGAAGATGTGGCAAAGATGCGCGTGGTCCCGCCGATGAGCCCTGCGGTATAGAGATTCTGCACCCAGTAGACGAGCGAGTGCGCCATTACGTCTGACGTCATGTCCATCTGCTTGCGGGTGATCGTTGGGACGTCGCCAGAAGGGAGGAATGGCTGCAGGCTCCCGAAGGCGAGGGAGTGCAGCACGATGCCGAGTTGCGGCTCTGCGCCAGCGGCGCGTGCGGCGGCGAAGCGTTCGGTGAGTTGCGCGATCACTTCGGCGCGCTTCTCGTCGTCCGCCGCATTCCCCCGGATGTAGAGCGCTTCAACACCGGTCGACTTCACCGCCTCAATCGCGGCGTCGAGCTTCTCGCCGCGGGAACGCCCGAGATAGACGCCGCAGATGTTGTAACCAGCCTCTGCCGCGTGCCGCGCCGAAGCTTCACCAATGCCACTGGAGGCGCCGAGCACGAGGGCCCATCGCTGCACGCTCTTCTCTCCCATCTCGCCCCCTTATCTCGCGCGACTACGCACGGCTGAGTGCGTCTAGGGTAGCCGACCCGCGCGCCTCGCTGAGTCGCCGCGTACGATGCGGGCATGGACAGCGAAGGGCGACTTCTCCTTATGGCGGTGCATGCCCACCCGGATGACGAGACGATCAGCATGGGTGGCACGCTGGCGCACTACGCGGCAACGCACGCCGCCGCGCGCGGCGAGTCGACCGACGTGATCGTTGTCACGGGCACGCGCGGCGAGCTTGGCGAGATTGTCATCCCAGAGCGCGATACGCCCGAGGAGCACGAACGGCTCGGCGAAACGCGGATGGGCGAAATTGCCGCGGCGATGCGTGCGCTCGGCGTGCAGCGATGGGAGAACCTCGGTTACCGCGACTCTGGGATGGAGGGGAGTGAAGAGAACGCCGATCCACGCTCTTTCCACCAGCACGTCAGCACCGATCTCGATGCAACAACCGAGACACTGGTGCGCCTGATTCGTAGCGCGCGACCCGAAGTGCTTGCTACGTACGACGACTTTGGTGGATATGGACATCCAGACCACATCGCCGCCGCCAAGGTTACGCGTCGCGCATGGGAGGTGGCGGGTGATCCAGCGTGGCGACCAGAAGTGGGGCCAGCGTGGGCGCCGAGGAAACTCTACGAAACACGCATCCCAGATTCGCAACGAGACGCGGTACTTGCGCTCCTTGAATCGCGCGGGATCGAGTCATGGTGGAGTGAGCCGAAAGATGCAACACCAGAAGATCTCGAGAAGTGGCGCGCGTGGCGCGCCGCCATGGCCTGCCCAGACGAGATCATCACCACGCGCATCAACATTTGCGATCACCTTGCTGCAAAGCGCCGCGCCATCCAGGCGCATGCCACACAGATCAAGCCAGATGGACCACTGCTGATGCTAAGTGAGGACGATCAGATCACGCTCGGTGCGCGCGAGCAGTACCGACTCATCGCTCATCGACTTGACGTTGCGCCAGCGCTCCCTGAGGATGACCTCTTCGCTGGACTACGTTAACTGGGCGGCAGCAGCTTAGCGACAGCCTCTTACGAAGCGCGTCGTCCGCGCATTGTTGTGACGAGAAGGACGATCAAGAAGAGCGTCGTCTCAAACAAGACGATCGAAGCGCCAGATGCAAGATCAAGCGCATAGCTGAGGTAGAGTCCGGCAACTGCGGCGGTCACGCCAATGAGCGCGGCAACTCCGATCATCTGGCTGAATCGCTTGACGAGCAACCGCGCCGTTGCCGCAGGCGTTGTGATCATGGCAACCACCAAGACGATGCCAACCGCCTGCAGGCTGATCACGATCGTCACCGCGATCAAGATGAGAAGGAGATCGTCAAGTCGGCGAACGGGGAGTCCTGCGGCCCCCGCACCGAGCGGATCAAATGTTGCAAAGAGGAGCTCCTTCCACAGCGCACGGATGACAAGAAGGAGTGCAATCACGAGCACGCTTAGCGCGATCATGTCCGACACGCTGATGCCGAGCACATCGCCGAAGAGGAATGCGAAGAGGTCACCGACATAGTTCGGAATTGACGAGAAGAGCGCAACGCCAAGCGCGAACATCCCCGCAAAGAGGACGCCGATGATCGAGTCTGCGCGCAGCCCAGAACGTCGCGTCAGTGCGCCGATCCCAAGTGCCGTGCCGATCGCAGCAACCGCGCCGCCGATGATGATCGGGAGTCCGAGCAGGTAGGCAGCGACAATGCCTGGGAAGGCGGCGTGGCTCACGGCGTCGCCGATGAAGCTCATCCCCTTCAGCACGACGAACGAGCCGACCACGGCGCACGCGACCCCCACCAGCGCGCTCGCCACGAGGGCGCGCACGAAGAAGTCGTAGCCGAGTGGTTCGAGGAAGAGGTCGATCGGGTTCACTCGTGACCCTCGTGGCTGCCGTGTGAGTGATGTGGGTCGTCGAGGAGTACGACACCCCCATCCGCCAGAGGGACCAGGTGACCGCCGTATGTCTTCTCCAGCACTTCGCGATCGAGCACGAGTTGCGCGGGGCCGTGTGCCACCACCCTGCCAGCGAGCGCAGCCACGTCATGGAAGCGTTGAGCGGCGCAGGCAAGGTCGTGCGTGGTGGCCACGACCGTCCGACCGCGAGCCGCCTCGGCATCCAAGATATTCATGATCTTCTCCTGCGTCACCGGGTCCACTCCAGTGACAGGCTCGTCGAGCAGATAGATCTCAGGATCCGCAGCGAGTGCGCGCGCGATGAAGACCCGTCGTCGCTGGCCTCCAGAAAGTTCGCCGATCTGACGCGACGCAAGGTCTGCCATGTCTACACGTTCCAATGCCTCCTCAACTGCGGCACGATCCGCGGCACCCGCACGACCGAGCGGCCCGATCCGTGGCGTACGCCCCATTGCCACCACCTCATCGACGGCGATCGGGAAACTCCAGTCCACCTGTTCCGCTTGAGGGACATACGCAACGCGCGCTGCGTGGACTCCGACCGGTGCGCCGAGCACTTCGATCCTTCCCGACCACGGACGCATGAGTCCAGCGATGCACTTCAACAGCGTGGACTTCCCGCCGCCGTTCGGGCCGAAGATGGCGGTGAGGGAGCCTTGCGCAAGCTCGAGAGTGATGTCGCTGATGGCGGCACGTTCGCCGTAGCCTGCAGTGATGTTGGAGATAGTGACCGCACGCCCCCCAGGATGCGAGGAGGGCGTGCGGCCTTTGATAACTGATGGTGCAATGCGTTCGTTCATTGCACCATCATCGCACTACTTGAACGAAGCCAAGATCGCTGATGCGTTTGCACGCATCGCGCCAAGATAGCTGTTCGCAGGTGCGTCACCGAGCGCATCCGAGTAGAGGTTCGCAAGGACGGTCGCGCCAGTTTCGGCTGCAACCTGATCGAGAACCTTTGACGGAAACTGCGCTTCACTGAAGACCGACGTCACCCCAGCCGCCTTGATTGCGTCGATCAACGCCGCAATCTCCTTTGCGCTCGGCTCTTGTCCAGGTGCTTCAACCGCAACGCCAACAATCTCAATCTCATAGGCGCGGGCGAAGTAGCCGAATGCGTCGTGGAAGGTGACGATCTTGCGCACGGAGGCGTCTATCGCTGCGAATCCCACACGCAACTCTTCGTCCAAAGCCGCGATATCCGCGAGTCCTGCATCACGCGCGGACTCAATCTCCGCTGCGCGCTCCGGAAGTTCAGCCGCTACACGCGCGGCAATTCGCTCAACGTAGATCGCCGCGCCCTTTGGGTCGAGCCAGATGTGTGGATCGATCCCGCCATGTGCATGCTCATCACCCTCTTCTTCACTGTGCTCCTCACCCTCTTCGTCATGGTGCTCTTCTCCCTCGAGGTAGACCCACGCGTTGCTCTCGTCGATACCTTCTGCAAGCTCAAGCACATCCTCTTCGCTCTTGCCGGCCGCTTCGAGCAGCGAGAGTGCCCACTCATCAAGGCCGAGTCCGTTCATGACGATGAGGTCCGCGCCAGCGAGCTTCTGCGCGTCGGCGGGGGATGGCTCAAACGTGTGGACGTCAACACCAGCCGGGATGATCGTTTCAATCGTCACGTTGTCACCAAGCGCTAGTTGTGCAAGATCAGCAAACACGCTGGTTGTTGCAATCACCGTGTAGTCAGCAGGGGCCTCGCTGCTCTCGCTCGGAGACGGCGAAGCTGCGCTTCCGTTGCATCCAGCAACCAGGACGAGCGACGCAAGTGCTGCGCCCACTGCCGTCCATACCGATCGTTTGATACCTAGTCTCATGGGTCCTCCTATGTATGCCTTGCGTTGCTAGGCGGATAAAAAACTTCTCTGCCTAGTTGGCGGAGCGGCAGTCAGGGCAGCGGCCGAAGAGTTCGAGCCGGTGCTGTTCGATCTTGAAACCGGAGCGGCGCGCCGCTTCGCGCGTGACCGCTTCAATCCCGCAGTCGTCCACATCGGTTGTGGCGCCACAGTTGAGGCAGACAAGATGGTGATGGTGGGTTGGCTCGCATGGGATGTAGGCGTGCGTTCCGTCTGGGAGGTCAATCCGCTCTACAAGCCCCTGCTCGCTGAGGAGCTCCAGGAGTCGAAAGACCGTTGCGCGTCCGATCCCCATCCTCCGCCGACCCGCATCCTTCAGGAGGTCCGCGGCGGTGAAGTGACCCTCGCGGCGCTCAATGAGCGCGGCGAGTTTTCGGCGTGGGCCGGTCAGGCGCACCCCTGCGCGATCTAGTGCGTCGAGCATCTCTTCTGCCATGGTCCGAGTCTAACGCATATGATACCGAGTATCAATAGACCGTCGCGGAGCCCGAGAGGCACCAGCGCTATGATTCCCGCATGGAACTGATTCGACGCGCAGCGATCTCTGGGATCGTGGTCGGCGTGGTGGGCGTGATCATCCTCTTCCTCGCCAACCCCTTCAGTGGGACCCCAACTCCGAGCATGGACGAAGACTTCACGCCGGTTGCCCCAGTGCTGATCCCTGCAGCAGGCCTCGCCAGCGGGCATGGGCTCGGTGCGGAAGACGCCCCCGTGGTGCTGACGGTCTGGACCGACTATCAGTGCCCGATCTGCGGCACATGGGGGAATGGCGTTGAACCAGCGCTATACGAGCGCTACATCACCGACGGAGAGCTGCGCATTGAACATCGCCACTACTCATTCCTCGGCGAAGAGTCATTTACTGCCGCTGTTGGCGCGGAGTGCGCTGCTGACCAAGGGAAGTTCTGGGCCTTCCATTCGTATCTCTTCGCGAATCAGAACTCAGAGAATCAGGGAGCATTCAGCGCGGAGCGACTCCGCAAGATTGCTGAAGCTTCAGGCCAAGACCTCGCTGCATGGGACACGTGCATTGCAGATCCAGCAGTTCGCGCCGAGGTCGATGCTGATGCAGAAGAGGCCACGTCCCTTGGCATCACTGGAACCCCAACGCTGATCATTGGTGACTGGATGGATTCAGGAATTCCTGCTCCCGAGGATCTGTACGCGCGCATTGACGAAGCACTAGGAAACTAGTCTCGTGTCGCGGGCACACCGCATCAGCGCGCTTGTATCTGCAGTTGGCGTTGCGATCTCTGTTTATCTGCTCTCTATTCGTCTGATCGGGGTTCCTGCAATCTGTGGGCCGGCACTTGGCCCGTTTGGCGGCTGTTCCAAAGTTGAAGCGTCAGCCTGGTCAAGCATCGGTCCGATCCCTGTCGCCGCGATCGGCGTTGTAGGGTCAGCCCTCCTCCTTGTTGCAACGATCATTCACGCACGTACCCGCCGCGAAGAGGTACTCGCGGTCTGGCTCTTTGCAGCACTTGTTGGTGCAGCCGTTGAGATTGGCCTGATCGCGATTCAAGCCTTCCTGATTGGCGCATGGTGCGTCTGGTGCCTCCTCTATGGATCAACGGTTCTGATCGGAGCCGCCACCGTGATCAGTGTGGTTCGTTTGTATGCGCGCGAAGCTCGCAGCCTAACTCGTCCCCCGCGCTGAGCTGCACGAGGGTACGTGGAGCGGGGATCTCCATCCCCTCAAAGAGGGCGATTGCACGTAGCGCTGCACGTCGCGCACCAGCGAGTGCGCCATCTTCGGCGAGCATCAGGGCGAGGCTCTCGAGTAGCTCGCCGCTCTCTGGCAAATCCCGCCGTCTTCTTCGGCGGCGAGCAGGAGCGCGTCCGACAGTCGTTCAGCACCACGGATCCAACGCACTGGCGTGCCGAGACGCGATGCCCATGAGGCGACCGAACTGCTCTTCCCGTATCCTGCGCTCCCGGCGATCACTTCTAGACCGCCCGTCCCCAGTCGATCAAGCTCCCGCTCCAGCCGTGGCCGCTCCGCACAGAACTGCATCCGCTTTCGCATGGACCCTCCCCTCCACGCCGTCGCAGCGGGCGCCGCGAATCGGCTGCGGGGATAGTGAGGCGTACCCATGTATCCATCGCGTACCAGGTTGGTGGCTGTTCCCTGCGCCCGCGTATGCTCAATCCATGAGCAAGCATCGGCTGATCATTGACTGCGACACGGGAACGGATGATGCCGTTGCGTTGATGCTTGCCGCGCTTCACCCTGAGATCGACCTCATTGGTGTGACCACGGTTTTTGGAAATGCGCCGCTGACGGCAACCACCACGAACAGCATCTCTGTGCTTGATCTGATCGGCCGCTCAGATATACCCGTGCACGCAGGGCTGCCTCGACCGCTCGTCCGAAAGACGATGCCCGCGGAGCGCTTTTTCAAGGCAGACTCCGTGCAAGATCCGCACGGCACGTATCTCGACATCCCTCGCAGCTCGCGCGCTGCGGCCTCGGGCCGCGCCGTCGAGTGGTTGATCGAAACGTATCGCAACGCCACGGAGCCGATCACGCTGATGCCGATTGGGCCACTCACGAACATTGCTGCGGCGGTCGCACAAGAGCCGAGATTCGCAGAGTGGGTACCGCGGCTGATCATCATGGGGGGCGGGCATGAGGTAGGGAACATGACTCCATCCGCCGAGTTCAACGTCTGGGCCGACCCCGAGGCCGCGGCAAGCGTCTTCGACGCGGGCTTCAAGGACGTGTTGATGGTGCCGCTTGACGCCACGCACAAGGCGCTCGTCACCGCAGCGCAGTGCGATGCGCTCGAGGCGCTTGGGACTCCGGCAGGCAAGGCGGCTGCCATCTTCATCCAGCGCCGCGTCGCGAGTTACGAGAGCAGCCAGAAGATGGACGTACCGGAGTCAGCCCCTGTGCACGACGCGCTCTGTGTCGCCGCACTTGTTGAGCCGAACATCATCACCAGCAGCAGACATCACGTCGCTGTGGAGACGACCGGCACACTCACGCTCGGTCGAACGGTCGTCGACACGCACTTCCGCGGAGGAAAGGAACCGAATGCGGCGGTCGCATTCGATGCGAATGCGCAGCGTTTCGTCGACCTGATGATGGAGATCTTCGCGAAGTCTTGAGACCCGCTCCGCTTAGCGCAACACCCTCCACGCAAACGGAATTGCGCCGAACAGGATCGCGCCGGAGATGAGAAAGAGCGGTGCTGCACCCAGCTCTCCGTAAATGATTCCGCCAACGAGTGCAGCGATTGCTACGGCGAGCCCATATGAAACGCTCTGGTAGAGCGCTTGACCTGTTGCCTGCAGCGCAGCAGGAACGATTGTGCGCACGCTCAACACGCTCGCAAGAAGCGTGCAGGCGAAACCAATCCCAACGAGCGAGCGGGCAAGTGCCAGCCAGTACGGTGAATCAATGAATGCATATCCAACGCTGCAGATTCCCATAGCGACGAGTCCGAATGAGAACAGCGACCGAAGTCCAAGGCGCGCGGCGACGAGCCCCCCGGCGAGGAAGAAGGGGATCTCAACGGCAGCGGAGACGGTACCTCCAAACGCAACGGCTGCCGCGCTCCCGCCGACCTCTTGAATTCGAAATGAACCATACGCGTAGAAGAGCCCAGCACCTAGATTTACGAGAAGACTGAGCACCAGAAACGCAAATAGCCTCGGAGCGTGCTGAAAGGCGAGCGTGACCGTGCCGAACCGATCGCGCCAATCACCGGTGACCGCAATCTCCGCGTTTGGTCCTGCAATCTCTGATCGCTCGATCTCGGCTTCTGCCTCGCTCAACACCGGACGTGCGCCTCGGTGTAACGCGGGGGCGGTATGGAGGCCAATGGTTCCTGCAATGAGAATGAGCGCGGTGATCCCATAGAGCGGCGCGATCATTATTGCGCCACCACTCGCCACCAACGCACCGCTTAGGATGCACATTGCTGCATAGCTAAAGCTTGTGATTGCACGGAGTGAACCCCACTGGCCACCGACCTTTGCGAGTTGCTCCATGCCAATGGAATCAAGCAGTGGCACAAGGCCGGCACCCGCAAATGATGCGAGTGCCGCGCCGGGAATACCCCCATACGGCCCAACGGCAAAGAGGATGACGCCGGCCGCCGCGCTCACCAGCGCAATGCGAAACGCGCTCGCTCGACCGAGCACCGCGTCTCCAAGGTGGCCCCAGATCGGTCCCGCTGCGAGCGCGATCATCGAGTTGACCGCTCCGATCAGTCCGATCGCCTCAAACGAGAGCCCACGATCACGGAAGACGATGCCTGAGAAGGGTAGATAGGCAGCCTGCATGAGTCCGATGACGAAGTAGAGATACGAGGCGCGCCGCATCTCGGGGCGCATCAACATGAGGGTCATTCCCTCACATTAGCGGGTCTCCCTCCGTTCCTGGTGCGGGAAGCTCAGGGGCGCGCTCGCGGACGAGATTGATGAAGCGCGTCTCCTCCTTACGGAACCAAAGCTGACCGCTCCCCGTTGGCCCGTTGCGGTGCTTGGCAACGTTGAAGTTGATCGCCTCTCCCGACACGCTGGCATCGTCGCTTCGCTCCGCGTCGCGGTAGAGGAAGATCACCACGTCGGCGTCCTGCTCAATTGCGCCTGACTCACGAAGGTCGGAGAGGCGTGGCTCACCCTTCTCTCGGGCCTCGGTCTGACGCGAAAGTTGGCTGAGGGCCATGATCGGAATTCCGAGCTCACGCGCGAGGGCCTTGAGCCCGCGCGAGATGTCTGAGACCTCCTGCACCCGGTTTCCATCACGGCTCTGCTGCCCAGGTTGCATCAGCTGCAGGTAGTCGACGATGAGGAGATCGAGACCCTGTTCCATCTTCAGGCGGCGCGCCTTCGTGCGGAGCTCCATCACAGAAATGTTCACGGAGTCATCAATGAACATCTTGGCGCTCGAGAGTGTCCCAAGCGCGTCCGCGATCTTTGGGAAGTCCATGTCCTTGACCTGGCCACTGCGAAGATTGAACGAGTTGATCTTTGTCACGCTGGAGAGAAGGCGAAGCACCAGTTGTTCTTTGCTCATCTCAAGCGAGAAGACGCCAACGGACTTCCCTTCGCGGAGCGAAACGTTCTCTGCAATGTTGAGCGCAAGCGAGGTCTTGCCGACGGATGGACGCGCGGCAAGGACGATGAAGTCGGAGTTCTGGAGTCCTTGGGTGATGGTGTCAATTGCGGTGTAGCCGGTACGCAAACCCATAAGTTGACCGCGATTTTGGTGCATGCGATCAAGTCGGTCATACGCATCACCAACCAGTTTGCCAACCTGCGTGAAACCGCTGACTGTGCGTCGCTCGCTTACAGCAAAGAGCTCTGATTCTGCGCGATCAATCGCCTCGGAGATGTCAGAAGGATCTTCGTATCCGATCGATGCGATTCGCCCGGCAGCACCGATCAGGCCGCGCAACATGGACTTGCGCTCGACGATCTTCGCGTACTGCTTTGCGTGAACCGCGGTTGGTGTGCGGTCACAGAGATCGGCGAGCGCTGCACGGCCGCCAATCTCTTCTATTTGCCCACGACGCTCTAGCTCTTCCGAAACCGTAAGGATGTCGATCGGTTGACTCTGTTCGTAGAGCCGCTGAATGGCGGAGTAGACCTTTGCGTGTGCTGGTTTGTAGAAGTCTGCAGGCTTGAGGCTGTCCGCAATCTCGAGCATGACCTCGCCATCAATGAGGAGTGCGCCGAGGATGCTCTCTTCAGCGTCACTTGATTGTGGGGGGAGTTGATTGCTCATGCGCGCATCATCGCAGTCTCCGATTCAGGACTCCAGACGGATCTCCACGAATTCATGTCAATCTCTCCACGAAGCGGGCCCAGGCCGCGTCGGCTGTGGATAAACCGGCGCCCTCGCGCGCCGTTTTGTGGATTAGTGGACTCGGCGGAGCACGCCGACGAGCACGCCCTGTACGTTGACGGTCGGGTAGTACATCGGCGCGTAGGCCTTGTTCGCCGGCTGGAGGCGGACTCGACCCTGCTCGCGGAAGAGCTGTTTCAGCGTGACTTCATTCTCTTCCACCTGTGCAACCACAATGTCGCCGTCTGCGGCAACCTTGCTCGGCTTGATCACCACGTAGTCACCATCGGCGATCTGTGCGTCGATCATGGAGTCACCTCTGATCTTCAGCAGATATGAGTCTGGAGTCGACATAAATTCTGGAACCGCCACGGTCTCGGATCGCTCCTCATAGGCCTCGATTGGGCCACCTGCAGCAATCTGGCCGACAACGACGAGGTCGCGTGCGACTGCAGGAAGGTTCGTGGCCTCCACCGCATCGTCGAGCTCGAGGAGGGCGCGCCCGCGTGCCGTGAGGCGAACGGAGCGAGAGAGGCCGGAGTCGCGCTTGATGAAACCCTCGCGCTCGAGCGCCTCGAGGTGGTGGTGGACGGCCGACGGTGCGGCGAGGCCGACAAGGTCCGCAATCTCACGCACGGTGGGGGGCGTCCCTGATCGACGAACCCCCTCGGCGATCGCCTGGAGGATCCGCACCTTCCTGTCCTGGTCATGCTTGGTCATATGGGCATTAGAACGGCTGTTCGGAATCTTGTCAAGTAGCTGGCACGACACATGTTCCAAATCGTTGAGGTTTACCCGAGCCCACTCGGGGCAGTCGGGCGTAAGGTCCTTATGCCCGTGCGACGCCGTCACGCCGAGGCCCTTGATGGATTGGGCACACGATCGGGACATCGTTTGCGATCACCGTGGACAAGGAGGTGACCGTAGCGCGAGGACACGAGATTGCCGAACTTGTTCGCCACGAGTTGACCCACGAGATCCCGCGAATCGGCAGCGTGGAGATCCATGTCAATCCCTGTGCGCACGACGGGCACGACCCCCACGCGTCGCTCCACCACCATGTGCAGACGGAACGAGAGGTCTCCGCGCCAGTGCGCGCTTAGCGCTCATCTTCTGAAGACAGCAGTCGCGCGCGCTTGATCACTCCGTCTCCGAATCTTGCGCGCAACTCGTCTGCGGCGACGGTGATGGCTTGCTCCCGCGCCGTGACTTTACCGTCAAAGAGTCCGAGCTGTTCATCACCTGTGAAATCAGATGTAGAGACGCCGATGAGTCGATACGGCTCTCCTTGAGCAACTGCACGGAGCAGCGTACGCGCAGATCCAAAGAGTGGACCGCTCAGGTTGCTCGCCTGTGGAAGCTTTACCTGTCGCGTGATAGTGACAAACTCGGTGTCCTTCAGCTTGAGGGTCACCGTGCGCGCAAGTAGCCCTTCGTTGCGCAGCGAGTGCGCAACCGACTCTACAAGATCAAGCAAGAGGGTTTCCAGCGCGTGCGGGTCTGCAACATCTTCGTCAAGCGTCATCTCGCGCCCGAGCGATTTTCTATCGTCACCAGGGTCAACGGGGCTGTCATCTCGGCCGATGGCGAGCCGCTTGAGGGTTGGACCGTGCGCGCCGAACCTGCGCAACAGGTGATCGTCCGGGGCGGAGGCAAGGTCGCCGCACGTGGAGACTCCTAGCTCACGCAGCGTCGCCTGTGCAACCGGTCCTATTCCTGGGATGACGCCGACCGGCTGTGGTGC
>JBJTVF010000002.1:0-12717 GCA_046081085.1 Candidatus Limnocylindrus sp. | reverse complement strand
CGGCGCTCATCTACATGGAACAACTCCTGAAGCAGGCGGCAACGGCAGGGTTTGCCGTAAAGAAGATCTCACTCCCCGCAACCGCGGACGAAGCTGAGATCACGGCCACGTTGAAGCGCCTCTCGGCAGACGCGGATGTCGCAGGGATCATCCTTCAATCGCCACTCCCAGAAGGAGTGGACCGCACGCGAGTCGTTATGGGAATTGCCGCAGAGAAGGACATTGATGGGATCACCGCTGCGAGCGCTGCGCGCCTGAGCGCGGGGGACCTGGGCGAGGCGCTGCTTCCAGCAACTGCCGCGGCGGTGATGGAGTTACTGCGAGCGCATCAGATCGAGATCCGCGGGCGACGCGCGGTGGTGGTGGGGCGGAGCGCCGTGGTCGGTCGCCCTGTGGCGCAGCTCTTATCCCTGGCGAGCGCTCAGGTGGAGGTCGTCCACTCGAAGACGCCCGACATGGGCGTCGTGACACGCAACGCCGAGATCCTTGTGGTCGCCGCAGGAGTCCGAGCGCTCGTTCGCGGTAAGCATGTCTCACCTGGCTGTGTGGTCGTGGATGTGGGCATTCACGTTCAGGGGGACCAGATCGTCGGCGATGTTGATGAGGCGAGCGTCCGCGATGCGATCGGTGAAACGGGCGCGCTGAGTCCAGTTCCCGGGGGTGTTGGCCCGATGACGAATGCGATCCTCGTGTTGCAGGCGGCACAGGCGGCCCTACGGCTCGCAGGAGCGTAAACTTCGGTCCATGTCGTTTCCATCTGATCTTGAGATCGCGCGCAGCGTCACGCCGAGAGCCATCGACGCCGTTGCGGCCGACCTTGGGTTCACGCCCGATGAAGTAGAGCCGTACGGTCGCACTAAGGCGAAGATCTCCATCGAAGCGATCGAGCGCCTCGAGAAGCTCGGTACACGCGGCAAGTACGTGGTGGTGACGGCGATCACGCCGACACCGCTCGGCGAAGGGAAGACCACCACCACCATCGGTCTCGCGCAGGGTCTCAACGTCATCGGCAAGAGGGCAACGGTTGCGATCCGCCAGCCCAGCCTCGGCCCAGTCTTCGGGATCAAGGGTGGCGCCGCGGGCGGTGGATACAGCCAGGTCATCCCCATGGAAGAGTTCAACCTGCATCTCACGGGTGACGTCCATGCCATCGGCGCCGCACACAACCTCGCCGCGGCATTCCTCGACAACCACTTGCATCACGGCAACGCCCTCGGCATCGATACGCGCGCCATCACCTGGCCGCGGGTCGTAGATATCAGCGACCGTGCGATCCGCAAGACGATCATCGGCCTCGGCGGCAGGGAGAACGGCGTCGTCCGCGAATCGGAGACGGTGATCACCGTTGCAAGCGAAGTGATGGCGGTGCTCGCCCTTGCATCGGATCTTGCCGACCTACGCGCTCGACTCGGCCGCATAGTGGTTGCCGAAACCACCGACGGAAAGCCGGTGACAACTGAAGACCTGAAAGTTGCCGGCGCGATGGCGGCACTGCTGCGCGATGCGATCAAGCCGAATCTACTCCAGACGCTCGAGGGTGGCCCTGCCTTTGTCCACGCTGGACCGTTCGCGAACATCGCGCACGGCAACAATTCCATCATTGCGGATCGAGCGGCACTTGCAACGAGCGAGATCGTTGTGACCGAAGCTGGCTTCGGCGCAGACATGGGCGCTGAAAAGTTCTTCGACATCAAATGCCGCGCCTCTGGCATTGCGCCAGATGGCGCAGTGATCGTTGCAACGGTACGTGCGCTGAAGATGCACGGCGGCGTTGGGAAGATCGTGGCGGGGAAGCCGCTCGACCCAGCACTCAACCAGGAGAACGTTGCGGCGGTTGAGGCTGGCGCGCAGAACCTTGCGAAGCAGATTGAGAATGTGCTCACCTTCGGCATCCCAGCAGTAGTCGCCATCAACAAGTTCCCAACCGACACGCCGGCAGAGCACGAGGCGATCAAGCGAGTTGCGCTCGCGGCAGGGGCACGCGCCGCCGTCGTCTCATCGCATTTCACCGATGGCGGCAACGGTGCGGCGGAACTCGCGGAGGCGGTTTGGGCGGCGGTCACGTCGGGTGAAGCCATGTATGCGCCGATCTACGCGGACGATGCACCACTCGCAAAGAAGATCGAGACGATCGCCACGCGGATCTACGGCGCGGACGGCGTGGACATTGCGCCGGCAGCGGCAAAGCGACTCGTACGACTCGAGGAACTCGGCTACGGAAGGCTGCCGATCTGCATGGCGAAGACGCAGTACTCGCTCTCCCATGACGCGAGCAGACTCGGTCGGCCAACCGGTTTCCGAGTTCCCGTTCGTGGCGTCACGCTGGCGGCAGGGGCGGGCTTCATCACTGCGATCTGCGGGGACATGCGCCTGATGCCAGGCCTTAACAAGGCCCCCGGGGGAGAGCGGATCGATCTTGACCTGACGCGCGGCGGGGAGATCGTTGGCCTCTTCTAGCGCGATTTTGACGCACGGCCGAGCACGGTCGTGCGTGGCTGGAACCCTCAAGCACTCTCTGGCGTTGGTAGGGTGAAGGACCTCACTGGTCCCAGAGCAAGGAGCGAATTGATGAACATGCGGAACGCCCTGATTACGCGACTCGGACTCCCAACGGCGCTCGGCGCCATCCTCGCCCTCGCCCTTGCGCTGGTCGCCGGTCTCGGAGGCGCTGGCGGGTCAAGTGTTTCAAGCGGTACGCCCGACCTGCTCTCCTCAGATGTTGGAAAAGAGATGGGCGCTGGGGGTGTGGCTCCTCAGTTTGGCGACACTGTTACGGCGAATCGTGGCGACGGCACTCGTGACGTGGTCCGTTACGGAAGCCTCTCCCTTGAAGTTGAGGATGCCGACGATGCGCTCGAACGCGTAACCGCGATCGCTGAGCGTGTGGGCGGATACATCACCTCAAGCTCGCGTTCCGGGGAGGGCGAGAATCTCTATCTGAGTGCAACGCTCCGTGTCCCTGTGGCTGAGTTCAGCAGCGTCATGGCAGCGCTGCGCGACGAAGGCGAGATTCTGTACGAAGATATCGGGAGTTACGAAGTCACCTTGGCGGTCCTCGATCTGGAGGCACGTCTGGAAAACCTGCGCGCAAGTGAGGATGCATTCCTAGCGCTCCTTGATCGCGCCGAATCCGTTGCTGACGTAGTGGCCGTTCAGTCCGAGTTGAGCCGAATCCAAGGCGACATTGAGTCCTACGAAGCCCAGCTCAACGGCATGAAGGACCAGGTAGAGATGGCGAGCATCACGGTCTCGCTTTCGCTTCCTGTCTCTCCCGTGGAAGTTGCGACAGGTGAGTTTGACCTGGCGTATGAGCTCAGCAACGCACTCGCGAACCTGATCAATGTAGGGCGTGCGGTGATCGTTGCGCTGATCAACATTCTCGTGATCGGCGCGCCGATCGCGTTGCTCGGAGGCCTCTTCGGCTCGCTGATTGGCCGAGCCGCGCGCATGCTTGCGTCTAAAGTGAGCCGCATGTTCGGAGGAACATCGAAAGGCACACGCCGCGTCGCGCGGCGCTGACCGATCCTGGGAGAACTGCAGACTGCCGCTGGGGCCTAGATGGCTCCGGCGGCAACTGCGATCACCGCGACGGTGATCAGGCCGATCGCGACGCCGACCGCTCCCGCAAGCCAGGCGCGAACGTTGATTGGTCCGAGATTCTCGTTCTCTTCTGACGCATGTGTTCCCATGCGGGCTAGTATCCCAGACGATGAGGATTGACATCGGTGATGGGTTCGAACTGATCGGCGTGGAGAGCGCCGAAGACCTTGCCCTTCTCCCGCCGTGCACTCGTGACGATGCCGATCATGGAACATGCACCTGGTGGGAGGATGCGGACAAAGGGAGCAAGGCGGCGCACTTTGACTCGCGGCCCGCGAGCGTGACGTCGCGCGCCACGGCGCCCGCGGGCGGCAAGGCGGCACTCGCCGCCTTTCTCGGCGCAGAGGTGAACGAAGCGCCAGCCTTCAACCCGTTTGCGCCAAATGCGCCAACGCGAGAAGAGGCGCTCCGCGACGCCGCGGCGGCGCCTGGACAGCCGGCGAAGCTGCGACTACTGACACGTCAACTGCCGATCAGTGGACCGATGGGGTGGATACTTCTTGCGAAGGGCGAGCCAGTCGCCTACTGCCAAGCGGGCCCACTCTCCGCCTTTCCTCGTGCGCAACGACTTCGTGATCGCTATCCGGATCTCCCCTCCTCGCCGCCGCCAGCGGTGGTGACGTGCATCTCTGTGATCCCCGCAGCACGCGGGAAGGCGCTCGGGAGTGCGCTTGTTGAAGGAGTGCTGACGCGACTAGGTGGCGCAGGGTTTGCCGCGGTAGAGGCGTATCCAGAAGAGCCTGCCACGGCAGCGGCGCTCGATGCTGAGGCAACCTCTTCCGCGACGCAACGCTTCTGGGAGCGCCTCGGTTTTGCCGTCGCGGCCACTGGCCCAGACGGACGCTGGCCCGTGATGCGCCGAGTCTTGGAGTGAACGCGCGCGCGTCCCTGGTGATGCCACCATACGAGGTGGTCGCGAACGTCAGTGAGGGGAGAGATCGAGCGATCCTCGCCGCGTTTACGTCAGTGGTCGCCGGTTCGCCAGGGGTGCAACTGCTCGACGTTCATCACGACGGAGATCATGACCGGAGTGTGTACACCTACGTTGGCGAAGCAGACGCCCTCATCCTTGCCACGCGAGCACTGGCGCGGCTTGCAGTGGCGACGATCAACCTGGCGTCGAGTGCGAAGAGCGGCGCCGGCCGCGGCGTCCACCCGCGAATCGGAGCCATTGACGTGGTCCCAATCGTGCCGCTCGGCCCCGCTGGTGACCAGCGCGGCGCAATCGCCGCAGCGCGCACGCTTGGTCGTGCACTCGCCGCAGACCTCAATCTCCCGGTGCACTTCTACGGCGAGGTTGCGCGCTCCGAAGCGCGACGCGCGCTTCCAGAGATTCGACGTGGTGGATTTGAGGATCTTGCAGCACGACAGAACGATCCTGCCCACGAGCCTGACGAGGGCCCCGCTGTGCCACACGCGACTGCCGGCGCAGTTGCGATCGGCGTCCGACCACTGATGGCGGCATGGAACATTGAACTTGTTGGTGCCCCAGCAGTGGAGCTCTTGCGTGCAGCACGGGGAATCGCTGCGTCTATGCGCGGGAGTGCGCCCGGAGGAGTCGCAAATCTTCAAGCACTCGGCTTTGCACTGCCAAGCGTGCAGGGCGCACAGCTCTCGATGAATCTTCATGACGTGATCGCTGCCGCCAGCGCGGGGATTACACTGCATCGCATTCGTGATCGTGCGGAGCGTGAGGCGCGTGCGCTCGGCGTTCAGATTGGCGAAAGCGAGATTGTTGGGCTCGTCCCAGACGCCACGCTTCGTGCGGGGGGCGACCCGAGCGAGCTAAAGATTCGCGGCGGCTGGCAGCGCGCGACGATTGAGTCTCGAATCGCTAGATAGTGAGCAACGTCACCAGCAGCACAACTGCCATAACCGGCAAGAGACAGCCACTCGAATGCGCGACGCTCTTCTCCTCGGCACGTGCGGCCTTTGCTGCGCGTCTCCCTTCGCGTCGACGCTGATCTTCTGTGATCGCAGCGAAGAGGACAAACTCATCGAGTCCAGTTCCGTTGTTGTTTAGGTCGAGTGGCCCACCGTCACCGCCTAGATCATCCCCGTCACCAAAGCCGCCATCACCGAAGCCGCCATCACCAAGATCTCCGTCATGCATGTTCGCCCTCCATGTCAACCGGCGCAGAGACGCCGTTGAGCGACATTAGATCAAGGAGTTGTGCCAGCAGTATGTCTCGTCCTGTGCGACGAGACGGGGTTACTCAGCGCCGAAGGCTTCGCCTCGCGGCTCCACCACGATGGTGGTGGTCTCTTCTGGGAGGCCCGAGATCGTGATCGTTAGCTTTGGCTGCGCAGTTGGTGGTGTGGTGAGCCCCTCCTCCTTGCAGAATGCCTTGACAGCGGCGTTTGCCTTCGCAACTTCATCAGTCATCGGCATTGGGATGACGATCTTTGGGCCGAGCTGGTTGATCAGTGCAGACGCCGCTTCGGCGCTCAACGCCCCTCCAACCGGGATGAGCACAATGTCCGCACCTGGCAGCTCTTTGATCTGATCTGTAGAGAACCCTTCGGCGTGGTCGCCAAGATGGACGACGTGGATGCCGTCGATCTCGGCGTAGAAGACGGTGTTGTGTCGCGCAGCGCCGCCGCGATGGCTGTCACGGTAGCTGCGGATGCCGGTGATGAGCACTGACTTGACCTCGTATTCGCCGGGCCCCTCCAAGACGACCGCGTTGTCCAGGCTGGTGGCAATGGGGGTGCGTCCGTCCCGTGGCGCAAGGCGACCCTTCACGCGCGCAAGCGGCGCGTCATCAGGGTGGCTGAGCGTGACGATGTCTGCCGTGATCCCGCGACCGGTTGGCCCCACGATGGAGGTGTATGGGTCGTAGGCGATCGTTGCCTCGCGTCCTCGGATTCGGACGCAACTGTGTCCGTAGTAGGTGAGTTCCACCCCCGTATTCTCCCACGCGCCACCCGCGGGTGTCGTACGGGGGGCGTGCTCAGTTGGGTCAGGAACGAGCGGATCGGAGTGGGGGTGTGCCAGGCGGGGGCAATGCCCATCGCCCCCGCCTGGCGGGAGGTCGGTTCTCAGGAGGGAGGTCCAGTGAACCGAACCCCATCTTCCGCCTCGCGGGTGAATCTCCACTGAGCAGCTAGGTAAAGACTTCTCAATCCTTTAGGACGTGACGGTTCGCGGCTCATGGCGGCTCGGGCGCCCTGCCTGTTTGCCCTGAGGGCGGGCTTACATTTCGGCGGGGGCGGAGATCCCGAGGAGGCGCAGCGAGGCGGCGAGGCTGGCAGCGGCCGCCTGGACCAGCCGGAGACGTTTCGCGGAGAGTGCAATGTCGTTGCGGTCCACCACCTTCGCATCGCGGTAGAAGGCGGAGAAGGCGGTGGCAAGTTCAGTGGCGTATGTCGTGACACCCTGCGTCTCATGGTGAGCCGCGGCATCCTCCACGACCTCCGGAAGTCGAACAATGACCCGAGCCAACATGGCATCCGCGCTCGATTCGTTGTTAAGAAGATCTCCGATCTTCGCGGCTGCGGTGAGCCCTTCTGCAGATGCTTTGCGCAAGATTGACTGCATGCGCGCGTGCGCATACTGCGCGTAGTAGACGGCATTCTCACTGTTGCGCGCAGTGGCTGCCTTGATGTCGAAGTCAATTGCAGTGCTCGCACTTCGTGAGGCAAAATACCATCGTGCGGAATCCGCACCTATCTCTTCAAGTAGCTCGTCAAGCGTCACGAATGTACCCGCACGCTTAGACATGCTCATCTCTACACCATCTCGAACAAATCGTACCCACGCGACGAGAAGCATTTCGATGTGCTCTTTCTGATATCCGAGCGCTTCCCCCGCATTACGTACTCGAGCGACAGTGCCGTGATGATCCGCACCCCAGACGTACACCAGGTGATCAAAGCCGCGGCTGAACTTCTCTTCGATATAGCCAATGTCTGATCCAAAGTACGTGTATGCGCCGGTAGACTTCTTGATCACACGGTCTTTGTCGTCACCGAACGCTGTGCTCTTGAACCAGAGCGCGCCGTCTCGCTCTTCAAGCCAGTTTGCGGCGCGGAGCTTTTCAATTGCACGATCAACGTGCCCATCTGTATAGAGGGACCCTTCGGAGCGCCACACATCGAACTCAACCCCGAGTGCGGCGAGAGAAGACTGAATGCCGATCCGAATACGCTCCGAAGCCCACTTCCCGATCACGGCAGTTTCGTCCTGATCAGGGTCAGTGCTGTGAGCTTTACGCGCCTCTGAAGCGCGCGCCGCAATCTCGGCAGGGATCGATCTTGCGAGTTCGCCGACGTATTCGCCCTTGTATCCATCTTCAGCAACCTCATTGCCATCACGCAGCGCGATCACGCTCTCGCCAAGTCGCCGCACCTGCTCGCCGAAGTCATTGAAGTAGTACTCACGAGTTACCTCTTGACCAGCCGCTTCAAGGACACGTGAGAGGAGGTCGCCGACAAATGCACCGCGCGCATTGCCGACCGTAAGTGGCCCTGTGGGGTTTGCGGAGACGAACTCCACATTGACACGAAGCGGGCGTGTGGAGTCCGCTGGCACGACGTGTCCCCACGCCGTAGGCGACGCGATGATCGCATCAAGGAGGTCGGCGAGAAGCCCTGCGCGGAGGCGCATGTTGAGAAACCCTGGTCCTGCAACGCTGGCCTGCGTGATGGGGCCGAGCGAACCGGCAGCACCGTGGAGCCGCTCTTGCGCTTCCCCGTCCAGCTCCGCAACGAGTGCCGCCGCAATCTGCGCAGGGGCGCGTTGCAGAGGCTTCGCAGACTTCATTGCGATGTTTGACGCGTAGTCGCCGTGCTCACTGCTCGCAGGCACCTCAACTTCGATCCTGCGGATGAGGGCCTCGAGTGCGCTCGCATTCGCAGGTGCGGGGAGGGCGCCGTTGGCAATTGCACGACGCAGGGCGCGACCGACCGCGTCACGGACCACATGCCGCAGCGGGACGCCGAGGAGCGGGTCGCGCGGGAGGGCTCGGGCGCGCTCAGCAGGAGTCGGACGTGCGCCAGAAGTGGTCATGGCTGAATCGTAGCGGCGAACTCTGGCACGATGGCGGCATGAGCCAGCATCCGAGCGAGCATCGAGGGCCAGACGGCCAGAACGAGTTCCCTGGGGCGGCGACCCCCCCTGCCGGAGTCGAGATCGCAACCCCTGTGAGTCGAGGACAGGTGCTTCGCGTAATGGCGTTGCTGACGGTTGCGTTTCTCGTTGGCGCGCTCCTCCTTCGCGTGCAGGCGGATCGCATTCGTCCGCTTGACCTCCCGCTTCCCGCAGGTTGGGAGGCGGTGAGTGCGGACACGGTGCTCGCCGGCATCTCTCCACAGAGTGCAGTCCGCGCGGCGCGCACCGCCGATGCGCCCGTTGGCGCTTCGCCACGCGTTCGGCTCATCACCTTGACATCTGCAGGAAGTGACGGACCCTCGCTGAGCGGTGTCTACTGGCTCATCGTCACCGACGATGTTCGTCCCAGCATGGAGATTCCGAGTGGCGACTCACTCGATGTGATCCGCGCCTTTGTGCTGGTTGACCAGCGCGGCGGCATCGCCCTTGCGGTTGAGCGAGGATTTTCGGAGGCAGATCCAACCCTCCCGCCAGACTGAACCAGACGCGGTTAGCGCGTTCGCGGTACGGGCCAGTGTTTGCCAGCCAGCTCCCACCGCTTTGTGACGAGCTCGTCAAACCCGTGTTCAAGCAGGAGGGCTCGTGCACGGTCAAAGTTAAGCGCAAACCAGTCTGGCTCGTGCGCATCAGAGCCGGTGACGATGTAGCGACCGCCAATCTCCTTGTACCGTGCTACGGCTTGCGGAAGTGGGTAGCAGATGCCAGTGCGCTGCCTCCAGCCAGAGCTATTGATTTCTAGTGCAGTGCCAGTCTTTACAAGCGCCTGCAAGAACGGTTCGTAGAGTTCAGGCGCAGCCTCAAACCGTTCGGTGCCGATATGCGGGTAGACATACTTGCGAACGTAGTCCGCATGGCCAAGGATGTCGAAAAGTCCGCTCTCAACCGCCCCAAGAACCTCATCAAAGTACGGTGCGGTCACGCTCGCGTCATTCCCTGCAAACACTGCAGTGCGTGATCGCTTGAATGGGGAGTCAATCCCTGGATGGACGCTCCCGATCGTAAGGTCGTACTGGTTATGTTGCAGGTGCTCGCGAATGTCTTGCTCATATGCGCGCTCGTACGTGATCTCCACGCCAAGGAGAATCTCGATCTGATCGCCAAACTTCTTGCGCAGTTCCTTGACCACCTCAACGCGGCGCTGATGGGGCGCGAGCGTTGCACCAGGCTCTCGAGGATCGAAGTCGAGGTGATCGGTGATGGCAATTCGCGGCATTCCGAGCGCGATCGCAAGCGCGGGGTACACATCGACCGGGACGGCAGAATCGGGTGAGAGCAGTGTGTGGAGGTGCACATCAAGGGGGAGGTCGAAGGTTCCGTTGACCGCGAGGTTTTTTGGCCGCTCGTTCGCACTCATCGTGTCCGCCTCACTACTGCTGGTTCAACCAACTGCGCGCCGCGCTGCTGCGCAACCCACGAATGAGCAGTAGTGCGAGCAACACTGGAGGAAAGCCAGGGAGCCAGTTGCCAAAGGTGAGGGCGATCAGCGGACCCGCTGGAATGAGAACAGTAGAGAGGCCGATCGCAAACCCTCGCCCCGCCTCTTTCCGTTGGATGACGAGGGTGATGCTGAAGATTGCGGCTGCGATCAGTGCCATCCAGACGACTCCTTGCAGTGTGACTGGCGCAGCGGTCGCCTGTTCCACGATCGGCCCAAGGGTGAGGCCGAGCCCCGCCAACAGTAGGAGCGCATACGCGAGAAAGGCAGCGACACTGATCGGCATATGTTCAGGATGGCACGAGCGCGTCGGCACGTCTTGGCAAGTGTGGTGCCCCCAACGGGATTCGAACCCGTGATCTCCACCTTGAAAGGGTGGCGTCCTAGGCCTCTAGACGATAGGGGCGTGAGATCGGGAGGTTAGCACCCGCTCGAATCAGGCGGCGAGTTTGCCGAGGACGTCGGAGGCGGCAAGCGCAACGGCGGCGGCGATCGCAAAGCCGCCTGCGAGGAGGGCGGCGAGGAGCGCTCGGCCATCCTCGGCTCGTCGAATTGCCCGGATCATGCTGAAGGCGAGCGTCAGGGCGGCGAACGCGCAGGCGAGCCCCACGACGAACGTCCCGATTGAGAGCTGCCCGATTTGGTCCGCGTTGCGAATGCTCGCAACCCAGAGGAAGTAGAGCAGTGAGCTGCCGAGGGCAACGAGGACGGCGACGCCCGTGCCGAGTGAGATCACTCCACGAATTCTTCGGCTGCGCTGTTGGCTCATCTGCATAGGGTAGCCCGCCGTATCGAATACGGCGAGCCTCGTGGCGAGGGCGAACGAGCCGACACGATACGGCCCCTCGGCTACGATGCGTACATGGAGATCATGGGGATCAAGATTCCGACGATCATCACGGAGAACAGCGGGATCCGCTGTGAAGGGTGCCGCGAAGAGATTGCCGGCACCCCGTTTCGTGTCAGCGTGCTCGACATCATCGCCACCGAGGTTGCCCCGTCTTTTGAGCAGGCATCTCCGATCAACCCAGGTCCATTCCAGTTCTGCAAGAAGCCAGAGTGCCCCGCACTCTGGATGTCTCGGAACAACTGGTACACATGTCAGCAGAGTGAGGTGCGCGAGATCATGCGGCCTGTCCCGCTTCAGCTACCCCGCGGCACAAACGGGCTCGGCCTCTGTGACGGTCTACATCAGAGCGCGCACGAGTTCATTCCGGCATAGGCCGGAGGGCGCATGATCGCCGCTGCCACCACGCTTCTCGCCACGCTCTTCGCCGCTCTTCTGTTCAATCAGTTCGCAACACGACGCGCGCCGTACCAACTTGCATGGGCGATCGGGGCGACCGCATTTGCGGTAGCGGCGGGAGCAGAAGCCGCTGCGCAGCTGGCGGGATGGAGTGAGCCGCTGTATCGAGTCTGGTATCTCACTGGTGCGGTATGGACCGCCGGCTGGCTCGGTGCTGGAACGATCCTGCTCCTCGCCAAGACACGGTTCGGATACTGGTATGCGCTCTGCCTTGCGCTTGCCGGCCTCTTCACCATTCTCGTTGCACGCCGCCTTGAAGATTCGAGCGCAGGGCCGATCGCGCTTGCCTATGCGCTGAGCGCATGGGCGGCAGCCGTAGCGATCGGATGGTTCTCGTATCTTGCGAGTCCGCGTTGGAGTCGCATCGCGATTGGATTCATGGTCGCGGTGAGTGCGCTTGCGCTTCCGCTCGTTGCCATCGCAACGCTCCCCGCGCCAGGGTGGGCGGTTGATCCGACCACAGGGGCACCCGTTGCGGTGCTACTCCCGCCATCTCTTCGATTGTTGACGCCGCTCTTGAATGTGAGTGGGGCTCTCGCGCTTCTCACTGGCGCCCTCTTCTCAGCGTATGTGTTCATGCCGAAGCGGCGAACGCTGCCGTACTCAAGTGATCCGAATCAGCGGGGTGACGAACTTCTTTTCAATCTAGCGATCGCCCCCGTTGCGATCATCGTGAACTTCTTTCGCAGCGTTCCACTTGCAGTGCGCGCGTGGCGTGAAGGCACACTGAACCGACGCGTCCCCGCAACGCTCCTCATTGCGCTAGGCGCGTTTCTCCCAAGCCTCACCGACACGCTCAATCGAGGGGGATCCACTGAGGCCTATGCGCTCGGCAAGCTGTTCGGCGCGGGGCTCCTCCTCATTGGCTTCCTCGCAAGCGTTGACGAGCCAAGCGAGATCAGCCTCCCGCTCGTTGGTGCACCGCTCCGTGCCGCCTTACGTTGGGTTCGTGGGTGAGAGCGCACCAGTGGACGGCTGCTATCCTCGTGACTAGCGCCGCACGGAGGAGTTGATGAAGATTCGTACTGCAGTCTTTCCCGTTGCCGGCTGGGGAACTCGCTTCCTCCCTGCAACCAAGGCGGTGCCGAAAGAGCTGCTCCCCGTCGTGGACCGACCTGTCATTCAGTACGCCATTGAGGAGGCGATCGCCTCTGGGATTGAGCGGGTGATCCTCGTCACGAGCGAGCACAAGCGCTCGATCGAAGATCACTTTGACAGCGCGACGGACCTCGAAGCGGTGCTGGAAGCGCGCGGAGACATCGA
>JBJTVF010000001.1:0-30015 GCA_046081085.1 Candidatus Limnocylindrus sp. | reverse complement strand
CCGTGCGGACGAGCCGAACCCGTACGGCTCCGTCGTCTTCTTCAATGCCAAGCGCGCGCTTCAACTCGGCGCGCGCCTCTTCCCCGCAGCCGGGACGCGGCCGTACGGGTGGCCAGTTGCGAAGGGTGAACCAGAGCTTGGGGAAGAATCGCTCCCTGTACCGACAGCGCCTGTTGCCTCAGATTCGCCGAGCGCCTCTCCCTCGTTGTCGCCAACGGCGTCCGCGCTACCGATAGGGCCGTATCAGCCGCTCATCAGCTGCAACGCGAATCTCCCCGCGCCGATCTACACACCAGAACCAGATCCAACCGCGCCCCCGAGCGAAACGCCGAGCGCGTCTCCAAGTCCTTCGGTCAGTCCGAGCCCGTAGCTAACCTTCAGTGCGCAGGGCGGCAGCCACGAGCGCCGCAGCGGCACCTCGATGACTCAACTGATCCTTCTCCTCCGCGCTGCGCTCCGCCATGGTGCGCTCGTCAACTTCGAAGATCGGGTCGTATCCAAACCCTGACGCGCCACGTGGCGCCGCGGTGATGTGTCCACGTCGCTCACCGCGGAAGGTTCGTGCAGGGAGTGCGCCCGGCGTGGGGTCCACGAGCGCCATGCAGCAGACAAAGCGCGCGCTCCGGTGCTCGTGCGGAGTCCCGCGGAGTTCGTGCAGCAACTTTTCGTAGTTCTGCTGATCGGTTGCGTTGGGCCCCGCATACCGACGCGTGTAGACGCCAGGAGCTCCGTTCAGGGCATCTACCTCTAGGCCCGAATCGTCTGCCAGCGTCCACTCGTCACTCGCCGCGGCGTAGAAGTGCGCCTTCTGCAGCGCATTCTCCTCAAAGGTCTCTCCGCTCTCTGGCGCCTCCTCCGTGATCTTCAGATCCCGCAGGGTGACGAGACTCAGCGGGAGCCCCACGAAGAGTCGCTGAAGTTCCGCAAGCTTATGCGCAGAGCTCGTCGCAACGAGAAGGCGGCGCATCCCGATCTGACCGGTCGTTCGCCTCAGCGCGCGCCGTCGACGGTGGCGCGCTGGAAGCTAATCAGTTCGGCGATCCCCTTGTCGGCAAGCGCCAACATGGCATCAAGCGCACCGCGATGGAATGGCTCTTGCTCCGCTGTCCCTTGAACCTCCACGTAGTGCCCGCTCTCCGTTGCCACCACGTTCAGATCAACCTCCGCGCGACTGTCCTCTTCGTACGGGAGGTCCAGCACTGGCCGACCATCGACCACGCCTACGGATACTGCGGCGATGTTGCGCGTGAGGTGTTGCTCGAGCTTCTTGGCGCGCATCGCAAGCGCAAGGGCAATCCAGCCGCCGGTGATGCTGGCGCAGCGCGTCCCGCCGTCCGCCACCAACACGTCACAGTCAATCAAGATGGAGCGCTCACCGAGCTTCGTCAGGTCGACCGCTTGGCGGAGCGAACGGCCGACCAGACGTTGAATCTCGTGCGTTCGACCGCCGAGCTTGCCACGCACCGCCTCACGATCCGAGCGTGTGTTCGTGGCGCGCGGGAGCATGCTGTATTCCGCGGTGATCCAACCAGTTCCCTTGCCGCGCAGATGCGGAGGGACGCGATCCTCCACGCTTGCGGAGCAGATCACCACCGTGTTCCCCACCGTGATGATCGCTGAACCCTCGGCCCACTTCTGCACGCCCAGTTCCGCGCTTAGCGTGCGCATCTGATCCGGAGCGCGACCATCTCCACGAGGTCCGCTGGCGCTGCCGATGCTCATGACTCGCTCCTTTCTACCGCCTTCGCCTCATCCCAAAGTGCGTCTAGTGTGGCAAAGTCTGCTGACTTCAGTTGGATCCCGCGCGCGGCCGCTCGCTGTTCGACCTCGCTGAAGCGACGGCGGAACTTCTCGTTCGCCCCACGGAGCGCCGCCTCCGCGTCGATCCCACTGCGCCGACCCAAGTTCACGAGCACGGCGATCACGTCACCGAGCTCGTCCTGCGCCGCTGCGAGCGCCGCTGCACTGGAAGCGGGACGGCCCGTGATGGAATCAGGCGCGCCTGCTCCGACGAGTGCCTCCTCGAGCTCTGCGAGCTCCTCGCCCAGTTTCTCTCGCACTCCGTCAATCGTTGGCCAGTCGTACCCGAGCGCGCTCGCTCGATCCTGCAACTCTCTACTCGCGGAAAGCGCCGGCAGTCCGCGACTCACACCAGCGAGTGCGCTCTTGAATGGCGGAGGAACTGCCTCGCTCTCTCCGTCGCGGGCAGCACGCTCTTCGGCCTTGATCGCCTCCCAGGTGCGTTGCACCTCACGACTAGTCTCTGCCGTTCCTTCGCCAAAGACATGTGGATGCCTGCGAATGATCTTGCGCGCGAGTCGCTCCTGAACGTCCGTGAGGTCGAACGCGCCACGCTCTGACGCAAGTTGCGCATGAAGGACCACCTGCAACAACACGTCGCCGAGCTCTTCGGCCATCGCCGCGTCTGCCTTCTCGCCTGGGTTCGCCGCTTGCGCTTCGATCGCGTCGTGCAGCTCCCACGCTTCTTCGATTAGATGCTTCGCAAGGGTGAGGTGCGTCTGCTCTCGGTCCCAGGGGCAGCCATCAGGCGCGCGCAACCGAGCGCTCAACCACGGCATGGCCCACGGTGACGCGAGCGCATCGAGTGGCGCGAGCGGCGGAACAAGGAGCGCGGTCCACTCCGAACCTTCGTCCGCGGAACACTCTCCGAGCGATCGTGTCGATCCACCCGGGAGAATCGTGACCGCATGTGTTGCCCCATAGAGCCGAGTGAGCAGCGCGATCCCGTCTCCAACACGGCCTGGGAGTGGCGAAGCGAGCGCGCCGCCGCGCGTGACGACGAGCGGGAGATGCAGATCGAGTGCCGCGCCAGCGAGCGCAGTGATCGGAATCAGCGAAAGTCCGCGCGAAAGATCAAGGCCGGGCGAGGCGGCACGAGCACTTGCAATCAGAACATCGAGCGAGGCTTCGTCGCCCGAAGAGGTCACGGAGCCGGCGTTGCGTCCGGGTCTTGCACCACTGCGCCGTCAATGGAGATGCGCGCGCGAGTGCGGTAATCGTCGAGCCAGATCAAAAAGCCGCTCGCTTCTACGGCGCTGCGTTGATCCTCGGTATACGGCTTGTTCTCAATTGCGTTGACGCGAATGATTGCGAGCTGCTCGCCGAGCGACTCGACACCACTCACCTCTCCGTCACCCAGCTCCCAGACAATCCGCGAGAGTTCGGGGTTGATTGCGTACTGCACCACAAAGCCAGGACGATCGACGGTCAGACCATCGATCTCTTCAGCCGCAGCCTCAGCAACGCTGTCAAAATCAGATCCGGCGGCCGCAAGCTCCGTGGCGAGCTCCTGAAGTCGTGACATGACGCCTTCGCGTCGTGCTTCGAACTGGATTACGTGATAGCCGAATTGCGTCTTGATCGGTCCGAGGAGGTCACCCTGCTCAAGTCCGTCGGCCCACACCGCATCGTCAAACTCCGGCACGAACGTCCCCTTGATGGCCCACGCAAGTAGCCCGCCCTGTTGCGCAGAGCTCTCGTCGTCGCTCACCTCGGCAAGATCTGCAAGCGGAGTGCCTGCGGCAATGGAAGCGTATGCGGCGTTCGCTTCTGCCTCTGCAGCAGCCCAGGCAGGATCGTTCGCGTCCAGCTCCGCAGCCGCTTGCGCATCGTCGTTCGGGCTATAGAGGATGTGTCGCACCTGCACCTCTTCGCTCAGCCCTTCGTTCTGCGGGGCAGCAATTGAGACAAAGCTCACATCGCGCTGTTGGACGGGTCCTTCGAGCAACTCTGCCGTCACGCTCGCTTTGAGAACATCCTGAAGCGCACGTTCCGCAGCCATCTTCTTGTAAAGGCTCATGTCAATCCCAGCCTCGCTGGCCGCCTTATCAAAATCTGCGTCTATCGTCGCAGGTCGGATCTGATCCACGTAGAAGATCACGAACTGATCGTCCGCACGCTTGATCACGTCGGTCGGTCCAACCGCCGTCAGCGCCCACGCGGCGCTGTAGCCAAGATCGGTCTGAGGATCTTCATCCTTGGTGCTCCACCCAATGCGTCCCCCTTCGGGTGCATAGGAGTCAGTAGATTCGCGCTTGGCGATCTCCGCAAAGTCGCCACCGGCGTTGATTTCGGCAAGAAGCCCGTCTGCTTTCGCCTCTGCAGCGGCCGTCGTGGCAGCGCTCGGCAACCCCGACGCTGGATCGTTTGCAATGTCAATCGTGATGCGGCGGAGGAGGCGCAGTTCGGGGAGAGAGGTCTCCTTGCTCCACTCGGCGTCAATCGCCACCTGATCAGCAACCACGCCACGCTCTTCGGCAAGTTGCGCAACAAGCAGCACGTCGATGATGTCTGAAGTGAGCTGCCCGCTGATGTTTGTCGCCTGTTCGTTGATCTGCTCGAGAATCGAATTTCCCTGTTCGCTTGCGAGCGTACCGGCGGAGACGCGGGCTCGAATGCGCGCACCCTCTTGACCGAGTCGGAAGAGTTCAATTTCACCGCGCGCCTTCGCTTCGCCGACGTTGATTGCCCGTCCATTGACCTCAACCGCTGCGGCGAGATTACTCGTCCACCAGGCTGCACCCACTGCGCCGACGAGGAGAACTGCCGACAGCCCGATCGCAACGAAGAACGCTACATTTGTCAGCTGCGACTTATCTGCCTGCTCATACCAGGCGCTCAGTCGGGCGCGAAGCCGTGCGATCAATCTCATGCTCGTGAACTCTCCTTACGCGTGAGGGTGAACGTATTGCCCGCAGTATAGGGGGCTGCGGTGGTATCCTCCCCCCACGATGGCCAGCCACCCCGCGTCACTCACGGTCGGACGACCGCGCCGCGGCCCAATCGGCACGGTCCGCGACTCGATCCTCTCCCTTGTGCGCAGGCGTCGCCTGATCTGGTATCTAACTGAATCTGCCCTACGCAAAAGAGATGGAAACTCACTGCTCGGCAGTCTCTGGCTCGTCCTTGACCCCACGCTGCAACTCGCCATCTACTACCTCGTGATCGGCGTGATCCTCCAGCGTCCAGAGCCTGCATTCCCACTCTTTCTCTTTGCCGCCATTCTTCCTTGGCGCTGGTTCACGATGGCGGTCAGCAGCGGAACGGAGTCTGTTCGTCGTCGCAGCATGGTGATGCAACAGATCGCGTTTCCGCACCTCGTCCTTCCGGTTGCCGCGGTTACCGCAAGCCTTGGGAGCTTCGTGTTCGGTCTGATCCCACTCGCAGGAATCTATCTCTTCTATCCCGACCGCCTCAGCGCGTGGGCGCTCCTTACACCAATCGTCATGATCGTCCAGCTCGCATGGATTGCACCGATCGCCATTCTCTTGAGCGCGCTCAACGTCTTCTACCGAGACATCGGCAACTTCGTGAAACATGCGCTAAGGCTCGGCTTCTACCTCTCTCCCGCGCTCTTCAGTTATGAACGGATGCAGCGGTTCGCATCGGAGCACCCACCAGCAGAGATCATCCTCAATGCAAATCCTATGGCGTGGATCCTCAACGCATATCGAGACCTGCTCTACTTTGGACGCGCACCTGACTGGGTGGCACTCGCGCTCGTCACCCTCGCATCGATCCCCTTCACGCTCCTCAGCATTTATCTCTTCCGCCGTATGTCTCCCTGGTTCGTCAAGGTGCTCTAGTGAGATCAGCACCACCGATACTTCTGGAGCAGATGGGCGTACGTTACGAGCTACGCCTCACAAAGAAGCGCTCACTTCGTCGAAGTCTCGTTAGCTCCTCACGAACCGATGAGCGGGGACACTTCTGGGCACTTCGCGAGATCAATCTTAGGGTCGAACCGGGTGAATCCGTAGCAGTCATTGGACCGAATGGTGCAGGGAAGAGCACGTTGCTCAAGACGCTCGCTGGAATCATCACCCCGGATGAGGGCTCCGTAGAAGTACGCGGAACAATTGCCACGCTCCTGCAACTATCTGCTGGATTCGAAGACGAGTTAAACGCGGTAGAGAACATTCTCCTCGTCGGCGAACTCCTCGGAATCCCTGCACCACGAATGCGAAAGAGGATCCCTGCCATCTTGGACTTCGCTGACATCGGGAACTTTGCAGACGCGGAACTTCGAACCTACAGTTCTGGCATGCGTGCGCGCCTAGGGTTCAGT
Source organism: Candidatus Limnocylindrus sp. (assembly GCA_046081085.1). Lineage (GTDB taxonomy): Bacteria > Chloroflexota > Limnocylindria > Limnocylindrales > Limnocylindraceae > Limnocylindrus. The sequence continues at coordinate 23,927 of JBJTVF010000001.1, read as the reverse complement.
GTCGCTACCTCAGTGAACCCGGATATCCTCCTCCTTGATGAGGTCTTGTCCACAGGTGATGAATCATTCAAGAACAAATCAAGTGCGCGAATCAAGGAGATGGCACGACAGGCCCAAGCAATTGTCTACGTCACTCACGATCTTGAATCTGCACAGGAGCTCTGCACGCGGGCAATTGAACTGCGTGACGGACGCATCGTGGCAGATGGCCCGACTGATTTGGTGATCCGTGCATATGCGAGGCGTATGCGTAACGCGAGATAGCCGTTTCCGCTATGGCGCAACGCTCGGAACAGGTAACCCGCCGCGATAGTTCAGGATCACCAGGAGCGTGCGAGCCGCATCGAGTTCAAGGATCGATTCAACTTCGGCGCTCTTGATCACGGCGCCCGCCTGATCACTCAGCGTCACCACTCGACCGATTGAAAGTCCGCGAGGGAAGGCGGAGCGCAGCGTCTCGCTCAGCTCGATGCCAGACGTCGTCACTTCTGCACCAATCGCTACCTCACGGAGCGAGTCAATGTCCTCAAACGCAAGTGGGTTTGCGCCACGACCCTTGATCAGTCCGATCGCGCCAGTGCTCGCAATCTCGGCCGTCACGGAGAACTCCGGATCGCTCATCAGGCGCACCTGTGCACTCGCATCGCTCACTTCAATGACGCGTCCCGCGAGCGTGTAGCCCGCGCCAATGACCACATCGCCAACCTGGATGCCGTCACGGGCGCCGCGATCGATGACCACCAGCCGACGGCCAATGTCAAAATCTCGCGCGACAACCTGCACCGCCACACTCGAGAAGCGAATCGTGGAGCGAAGGTCGAGCACCGCCTGAAGTTCGGTGATCTCACGCTCCAGGCTGGCCACCCGTGACGCAGAGGCGACCGCCTCGTCTCGCTCTGCGATCGTGAGCGCGAGGCGGGCGCGCAGCTCTTGGACATCGGCGGCAACTGCGCCAACCGTGGCAAGGCCCCGGCCAATCTCGGCGAGTGGTTCCGTGATAAACCGCAGCGGACCGGCGAGCACATCGCGTGCCGCCTTACTCTGCGCGCTCCCTGAGGTGACCAGTGCGATCAGAGTCAGCAGGATCAGAAGAGCGCTGGTGCGCCCGCCAAGGGAGATTCCCTTACGAGCGCCCGTCTGGAGCCGAGAGCGGAAGAACACGCGGCAGCGTTATCGGAGGGGTCGCTGGTAGGTCTCGGGTACCAGGAGCTTTTCGAGCGTATCCACTTCCTGCAAGATGATTCCGGTGCCGCGCACCACGCAGGTGATCGGGTCGTCCGCGATGCGCACAGGCATGTTGGTCTCCGCCGCAAGGCGGACCTCGATGCCAAGCAGGAGCGCACCACCGCCAGCGAGCACAATCCCCTGGTCCATGATGTCCGCCACCAGCTCGGGCGGCGTCTCTTCAATCGTGTCGCGAACCGCGTTGATGATCTCCACGAGCGACGGTTCGAGCGCTTCGCGAATCTGTGGCGCCGTCACCTCTACCGAGCGCGGGAGGCCGGTGAGGAGATCGCGCCCACGCAGGGTGATGCGCTGGGCATCCCACTCACCAGAGTGCGCGGATCCGATCGCCATCTTGATGTCTTCTGCGGTGCGCTCGCCAAGCAACATGTTGTACTTGCGACGCGCATAGGCGACGATGTTCTCGTCCATCTCGTCACCAGCGATGCGGATGCTGCGCGCCGTGACGATGCCACCCAGGCTGGTGACCGCAACCTCCGTGGTGCCTCCACCAATGTCAACGATCATGCTTCCTGATGGCTCAGCCACCGCGAGCCCCGCCCCGATCGCCGCCGCCATTGGCTCCTCAACGAGACGCACCCACCGCGCCCCCGCCTTGAGCGCCGCGTCTCGCACGGCGCGCTTCTCCACTTCCGTCACGCCGGAAGGGATTCCAATGATCATGCGCGGTCGCGCAGCGAGCCATCCGCCAGAGTGCACCTTGCGCACATAGTGGCTAATCATCTGTTCGGTCACCGCAGCGTCAGAGATCACGCCGTCGCGGAGTGGGCGGATGGCCACAATGTTGGCCGGGGTTCGTCCGAGCATGCGCTTCGCCTCCGCGCCAATGGCAAGCACCTTGCGTGACTTGGACTCAACGGCTACGACTGAAGGTTCGCTGATCACGATCCCCTTTCCGTGCACGTGGACGAGCGTGTTCGCCGTGCCAAGGTCAATGCCGACGTCGTTGGAGAAGAGGCTGTACAGGCGGTTGAGCATTTCGCGATGGTAGCACCCGCCCCCTGCGCTATTCGGGAGGCCCACCCGCCGCCCAGACGCTCGGGCGCTGGGAGCGGATGCTACTCCAACGGCCGTGCCCAATCACCAGATGGTCGAGCAGTTCCAGGTCGAGGAGGCGAGCCGCCGCCGCGACTTCCGCCGTGAGGCGCACATCCTCTTCCGAAGGTTCCGGATCCCCACTCGGGTGGTTGTGCACCAGCGCAAAGCCAACACCACCAAGATCCAAGACGGGACGGAGGAGCTCAGCAATCCGAACGCTCGTCCCTGTTGCGGTGCCTACATAGACCTGACGCAGCGCAAGCAGACTGTTGCGACCGTCCACCACCGCCACGTGCAGCTCCTCGTGATCTCGCCGCGCCAGGAGCGGCATTGCGAGCGCCGCGAGATCGGCGGGCGATTGCACGCGCTGACGGGCGCGTGGCCACCATGACGCTGCAGTTGCAAGCGCTCCCATTACGCGCTCGATGCGATCGGCATCACTCGCGCCAAGCCCAGCGCGAATCAGGCGAGCACCGATCTGTGGGCCGAAGAGGATCGTGCACTCACTCGCGATCGCGTCGTGGAGGCGATCGGCGAGGCCAGGGAGATCTGCGAGCGTTTCAATGGCGCCGAGGAGCATGCGGTCATGGGCCGAAGCACCCGAATGGCCCGATTCCGTGTGATCGGTATGACGTTCTGCGATTGTCATGCGCACCACCTCCACATGCTGGTGTCCCCGGCGGTACGGCGAGCCCGCCGTTTTACCGCCGCACCACCGAAGACATCGTCACTATGTGGCGCACGGTGTAGCGCGCGCGTACGCAGACCTGTGGAGAACGCCGTCGTGGGGCTTCCTGTTAGATCGAGAAGGCGGCGAGGACGAGAAGTGCGTTGTACGCGGCGTGCAGCGTGATCGTTGCGAAGAGCGACTGTCTGCGGATCCAGAGCCATCCGAGCGCGAGACCGAGCGGAAGGCGGATCGCAAAGGCAACGAAGGCAACGGCAAGCGCGTCTGCAATGCTCTCGCCGCCAATGTTGAGCGTGTGCGCAAAGGCGAAGACGATCGCAGAGAAGAGGATCGCGCGGCGTGCGCCGGACTGCCGTCCCCATGCCTGCGTGATCACGCCGCGATAGAGGATCTCCTCGCCAATCGGCGCGATGATCACCGCACTCATCAGGTTGACTAGGAGCGCGCCAGTGCCGGCGGATGGAGGGAGGGGCGACTCTGGCACTGCGCCCGTCCCTTGGATGAGGAGTGCGCTAAAGAGTGCGGCCGCAGCGACGATGGGCAGCGTGATCGCGAGACCCCACGCAACATCCCCGAGCGCGCCGCCACGTCGATCGGCATCAGGGAGGTTTGGCGAACTCACCTGGTGCTGGCCGAAGATCGCACGCCAGCTCGCCGCCCCAGTACCAACAACGGTGAGGGCGACGACAAGGGTGGTGGCGAGGTTGGTGCTAAGCGCAATGCCGAGGGTTGTTACGGCTGGATCGAGCTGCTCAAACCCGCCAAGCGGCTCGGCGAGTAGTAGCAGCGGTGTCGGGGCGATGATGGCGAGCGGGAGCACCGACCAGAAGATCGCCATGGGACCAGGGCCACGCCAACTCCACTCCGGTGTGTCGGCGCTGCGTTGGAGTGCCGAGGCGCCGTTCAGCCCAATCAGACCGAGCGACAACAAGAGCAACCCCGCGCTGAGCGCCACCACCCCCGCACCTGCAAGCGCAGCCAAGAGGAGTGAAGCGCCAGCGATGCTTGCCACGAGTCCGATCCCATAGAGGGCAGGCGCTTCCCTACCCGCGAGTTGCAGGAGGCCCGGTCGCGGGCGAGGTTCGCTTATGGCTTCGTTCCGGCCGTCAGCTCAGCGAGCGTGTCAAGGACGCGCTGCAACTCCGCGATGCGATCGCCGTAGAGCGAGAAGTTCCCTGCGCGGAGCGCCTCTTGCGCTTGCGTGAAGATTTCTGACGCGCGCGCCACGAGTCCGCTGACATCGGTTGGCTGGCTTCCACCACCAGGATCAACCACACCGCCGCCCACGAGCAGGTTCAACGCCTGCGCAAGCGAATCACCCCAAACGACCTTGTCCGATGTGGCGGCAACGATCTTCTGGAACTCTGGGAATGAGCTGGAGGTTGACTGCAAGTAGACCGGCTGCAGGTAGACGATGCTGTTCCCCACGGGCGTCACGATCAGGTTGCCGCGAATCACCGTTGAGCCCGACTGATCCCAGAGCGTAGTCTGCGCCGCAATGATCGGATCTGCGTCGATACGGGCGTTCACCTGCGCCGGACCGAAGACGGAGGTGTCCTTCGGGAATCGATAGCTCACCACTTGGCCGTACTTATCCCCGTCGTTCCGCGCCGCAACCCACGCGATCATGTTTGGTCGGCTACGTGGGACAAGCGGCTGGATGAGTGCAAACTCTGCACTCTCTTCACCAGGGAGTCGAACGCGCACGTAGTAGGCCTCGCCAGGGAGTGCTTGTGCTCCAGCCGACGTCTCTGGAACGGTCCAGACGTCATCCTGGCGGTAGAAGGTCTGCGGGTCAGTCACGTGGTAGCGCGCATACATGCGCGTGGTGACGTCGAACCCCTCCTCACCAACGCGAAGGTGTGTTCGCAGGTCGGCGGGCATCGCCTCGAGCGGCTGGAAGAGGCTCGGGAAAACGCCACTCCAGGCTCGAATGATCGGGTCGCTCGCATCGGCAATGTAGAGCTTCGTCTCACCAGTGTAGAGGTCGAGCGTCGCCTTGACGCTGTTGCGGATGTAGTTCACCGGTCGGTCGAAACTGGTTCGCGCGAGCGATGGATCAAAAGCCTGCGCGTTCGGGAATCGGTTGCTAATGGTGTAGCCGTCCACCACGAAACTGAGCTCGCCGTCTTCACGGATGACCAGGTAGGGGTCTTGATCCCAGCTCACAAATGGCGCGAGCGCCCTGATTCGCTCACCAACCGTGCGGCGCCAGAGCAGCTGGCTCTCGGAGGTGATCTGGTCGCTGATCAGAAGGTTGAGATCGCCAAGCCGTGCGGCAAAGAGGAGGCGGTCGGCAAGGGTACCGAGTGAGATGCCGTTCTCTCCACTCCAGCTGGTTGTTGCATCACCGGTCGTGATGCCGTCCGAATCAACCTCGCCTTCGCCAATGGGGTAGTCAAACTCTGGCGTCTTGGCGCCAACAATGACCCAATCGTCATCAAGCTCACCGAAGTAGATGCGCGGTTCACTGACCACAGGTGCGCCGTCCGTGGAGACGGGCGGGATGTCGCGGATGATCAGGCGAGGGAGGCCACCCGAACCAACCTCGGCGACAGGCACCATGGCCACACCGATGCCGTGCGTGAACGTGATCCTGCGGTTCACCCAGGCGGCAGACTGCTGCGCGCGATCTGGATTCAGTTCGCGTGCGGAGAGCATCACGAGTCGCTGTTCACCATTGATGGTGTAGCGGTCAACGTCAACATCGGCAAAGTTGTAGTACTGACGCACGGTCTGAAGTTGATCAAGCGTCTGCTGGAGCGGTCGATAGTCCCAGAGCCGCGCGTTGGCAAATGTCTCCGCATCCGTTGCAACCACGTCTGCCGTGAGGCTCGCCTCACCGTCATACTGCAGCTCGCTCCACCCATCAAGGCCAAAGGCGAGTCGCGTCATCTTCAGGTTGTTTGCAATGTATGGCTCTTCGAGTGCGAACTCGTTCGGTTGCACCTGGAAGCGCTGGACAAACTCAGGGTAAAGACCACCGAGCACACCAGAGGCGCCGACCCAAATCAGCGCGGTCAGCGTGAGTGGCCAGACCGTACGTGTCAGTGCCGCACCAATCAGGAATGCAGCGGCGATCGCAGCGATCCCTGTAAGGATGTCTAGTCCAGGGAGCCGCGCGGCGTTATCTGCATAAGAGACGCCGGTTGCGACGCCCGTGCTTGAGTAGACGAGCTCCAACTTGTCCAACTGATATCCGTAGGCGGTGGCGAGAAGCACGCCACCGATCATCAGCGCAAGGTGAAGTCGCGGTAGCGTCCCAACGAAGCCGAGCCCGCGCGCACCGATCGCTGGCAGGTAGCGAAGTCCTGCGGCAATTGTTCCAGCGATCAGCAGGGTGACGCCAATCCCCTGCGCGAGGCGCAAGACAGGGAGTTCGAAGAAGTAGAACGAGATGTCGCGGCCGAAGACGGGGTCGACGACCGGCGTTCCGCTCGGATCGTAGGAGACTGCGTTCTGCCAGAGACTGATCGCCTCCCAGTTCGCCGCGACCTGCGCGCCAACGAAGAGCGCGACGACCAACGCGCCGATGCGCAGGACACCGCTCCCCACCGCGGCCACTGTGCTGCCGCCCCCGCCGGAGTTGAAGAGGTCGCGGAGCGCCTCGCCGATGCCATCCACGCGAATCTGTCCGCGCTCATTGATCAGTGGTTCACGCTCCGGTCGCGGCGCTTGGTCGCTCGGTTCACTCGGCGTTGTGCCTCCACGTCGCGCAATCACGGACGCGACGGAGATCATCAGGAGGAGGAAGATCAAGGACGCAAGGGTGCTGGCGGCAAAGAGGGACCCTTGAATCTGCAGACGCTGCCAGAAGATGTCGCCTGCGCCGAGCGAATCAAACCAGCGCGCATCGGTCAGGAGGCCGATGATCGGTCCGCCGATCAGGAAGAGCCCGAAGAGTGCGGGGAAGAAGAGTGAGCGCAGGCTCAACTTGGGTCGCGTGAAGTTTGCTCCGGAGCCGGAAGTGGGTCGGCGCGCACGTGGCCGTGATGGAGGTGGTGCATCGCCTTCCGGATCATCTGGGCCTTGTGCTGCAGTTGTCTCGTTTCCGCGTCGGCGGCGCTCGAGCTCCTCAAGGAAGTCCTTGAATGGATCTGTCACGTCGTCTCCTCCAGTGCTGCGCTGTCATTACGGTTTATGAGCCACCTCGACCGCTCGGGCAAACGCGTCGAGTGCTGCCTCGGCAACCTTCGACCCACTCATCGTAGCGATTCTGAGCGAATCCCACTTCGCGGCTATCTGCATTGCAAGTGGTCGCCGCCACGGTTCGCTCGGATCGACCGCCCCTCCAACGAGACGCACCTTCAGACAGGAGCGCCCATCCTCTACGGCGAGGAGATCGCCAAGGGCATTGGTCATCAAGACTCCATAACGTTCCAACGGCGTGATCGGCGGTGGCCCGGCGAGTGGTGCCACTTCGCGACAGCTCACGACCCCTTCACCGTCCTGCACCCAGAAGAGGGCGATCCACCAACCATCAGGGAGTGTGCTCGGCTGCGTGGCTCCCGCGCGGATCTCGCCGGCCGCACGCCCTTCAATCACTATTGGCCGCTCTTTCAAGAAGCTTGTTCCTGGAAGCGGCAGGCGCTCCGCGGTGTTGCTCACTCCCATTCAATGGTCGCGGGCGGCTTGGACGTGATGTCGTACACCACGCGCGTTACTCCAGGCACCTCATTGACGATTCGCGACGCAATCTTCGCGAGCAGGTCATTTGGAAGCCGCGCCCAGTCAGCGGTCATCCCATCCTCACTGGTGACCGCGCGAATCGCGAGAACGTTTCCATAGGTACGGCCGTCACCCATCACACCCACCGAACGCACGGGTGTGAGGACGGCAAACGACTGCCAGATGCTGCGATAGAGGCCCGCCGCCTTGATCTCATCGATGACGATCCAATCGGCCTCGCGCAACGTATCCAGCCGCTCGCGCGTCACTTCACCAATGATACGAATTGCAAGGCCAGGACCTGGGAAGGGCTGTCGCAAGACCACGCTCTCTGGAAGCCCAAGCTGGAGGCCGACGGCGCGCACTTCATCCTTGAAGAGTGCGCGGAGTGGCTCAACGAGTTCGAACTTCAAGTCATCAGGGAGGCCGCCCACGTTATGGTGCGTCTTGATCTTCTGCGCGGACTTCGTCTCCTTTGAGGTTGACTCGATCACGTCCGGATAGAGGGTCCCCTGCGCAAGGAACTTGAAGTCACCGGCCTTCTTCGACTCCTCTTCGAAGACCCGGATGAACTCGCGTCCGATGATCTTGCGCTTCTCTTCAGGGTCGACCACTCCCTCAAGCGCGTGTTGGAATCGCTCGTGCGCCTCCACCATGATGATCTTCATCCCGAGCTGCCCCGCGAACACTTCGCGCAAGATCTCTGACTCGCGCTTTCGCATCAGACCGTGGTCCACATAGACGCAGGTGAGGCGATCACCGATCGCCTTGTGAACAAGCGCTGCGGCTACCGCGGAATCCACGCCACCCGAGAGCGCGCAGAGGACGCGATCGGTTGGGCCGACCTGCGCCTGAATTGCAGCCACCGCGTCGTCGGCGAGTCGCCCTGGCGTCCAGGTTGCCTCGGCGCGGGCAATGGTGCGGATGAAGTTCTCAAGCAGGCGCTTCCCACCTGGGGTGTGCGCCACCTCAGGATGGAACTGGATCCCCCAGAGGTTGCGTGCAGGATCCGCCAGCGCGGCGAATGGTGTGGAGCTGGTGATGGCAAGCGCAGTGAAACCGGGCGGCGCGTCAATGATCGAATCGCCGTGGCTCATCCAGACACGTTCTGCGCCGGTGACGCCGAGTCCAGCAAAGAGGGGACTTCCTCCTGCGCTGATGGTGATGTCGGCGGGACCGTACTCACGCCGATCAGACGGTCCCACGCGCCCACCGAGCTGTTGCGCCATCAATTGCACGCCGTAGCAGACACCGAGGATCGGGATCCCCGCGCTCCAGAGCCCTGCATCTGGCTTTGGTCCCGCGTCGTCATAGACCGAATGCGGACTACCACTCAAGATGATGCCGGCTGGCTTCCGCGCCAAGATCTCCGCGAGCGGCACGTCGAATGGTAGGAGCGCGGAATAGACGTTCATCTCACGCACACGACGTGTGATCAACTGCGCAAACTGGCTCCCGAAATCTAAGACGAGAATTCCGCCCGTCTCTATGGAAGGTGTCCCTGCACTCGCCGTCGCGCCGGTGTTAGCGGCCACGCTGCCAGCTCTTCCCTTCTGTCGCCACCGCTGGCGCATAGATCACCTCAACGTCGCGGAATGCGGCGAGCGTCTGCACGCCAAGTGCGGCCGCCGATTGACGCACCGCCCCCACCAGGTTCTCGCTCCCATCCGTGACGCGAGACGGTCCGTTGAGGATCTGCTCCATGCCCCCTGCGATCCCTACGTCAATGCGCGTGCCGCGCGGCAGTGTTGGTGAAGATGCAGCCATCCCCCAATTGAACCCACCCCCCGGTGCCTCCGTGGAGCGCGCGAGCGGCGAACCGATCATCACCGCATCCGCACCAACGGCGAGCGCCTTTGCGATCTCGCCACCCTTGCGGATGCCGCCGTCCGCGACTACTGGAACATAACGACCGCTCGCCTTCATGTAGGCATCACGCGCGCCGGCAACGTCGCTCACCGCAGTCACCTGTGGCACGCCGATCCCCAACACCTCACGCGTGGTGCATGCGTTGCCAGGACCAACGCCAACGAAGATCGCAGCGGCACCCTGCTCCATCAGTGAATACGCCGCCTCGGCGTTGGTGGTGTTCCCCACCGCAACGGGGATGCTGCTCCGCTTCACAAAGTCGACAAGCTCCAGCGGCGCATAGCCAGTTGCGATGTGGCGCGCCGAAGAGACTTGACTCTGGATGACCAGAAGATCGGCGCCACCCTTGATGATCGCATCGCCAAACTTGCCGATCGCCTGCGGCGTAGCCGCAATCATGGCGGGCGATCCGTTGGTGTGGATCTCGGCGATGCGCTGCGCGATCAACGGCTCCTTCACTGGCTCCGCGTAGAGTTTTGCGAACAGCTCCTGGACATCGCCCTTCGCTGCGGCGCGGATCGCCGCAAAGTGCGGAAGTGGATCGTCGTATCGGAACCAGAGACCCTCAAGGTTGATGCAGGCCAGGCTGCCGAGTTTGTGTAGCAGGCCGGCAGTTGCGGGTGAGACCACCGCGTCCATTGCGGAGGCGATGATTGGAACGGCGAGTGAGATGCCGCAGAACGTCTGGGAGAGATCTACATCCGATGGATCTACGGTGTCCGTCCCTGGCGCGAGCGAGATGTCATCGAACCCGAATGCGGGCCGGAGGTTGTCAACCTTGGAGGTGAGTTGGGGCACCATTGAGGAAGTGTAGCGGCGAGCCCGATTACCGCTTGGACGCGAGCACCCCTTGGACGATCTGGCTGATCTGCGCGGAGAGCTCTGCGGGTGCTGCGCTGGCGTCAAGGAGGCGCCATCGCGCTGGCTCCGCGGCCGCGAGCGCTCGGAAGCCGTCGGCAACACGTACATGGAAGGTGGCGTCGAAGCCGTCCTCAAAGCGTGTGCGGCCGCTCCCTGACTTTCGAGCGAGCCCCTGCTCGGCGGCCAGGTCGAGCAACAGGGTGAGGTCAGGGGTGCGACCCGCCGTTGCAAAGGTGATGATCGCGCGAATCGCGTCGAGTGGGAGACCGCTCCCGTATCCCTGATACGCCAGCGTGGAGTCGGCAAATCGGTCGGCGATCACAATCGCACCGCGCGCAAGTGCAGGTTCAATCACGTCCGCAACGAGCTGTGCACGGGACGCGTTGAAGAGGAGGGTATCGGCACGAGGGTCAACGGGGACAGCGCCGCCTTCTCCCAAGAGGATCGCGCGGATCATCTCGCCCGCCGGCGTCCCGCCCGGTTCACGGACGGTCACCACTTCGTGCCCCGACGCCCGAAGTGCTGCAGCGAGAAGTTCGATTTGCGTCGACTTCCCTGAGCCGTCTGGCCCTTCGAAACTAATGAACATCGTTCGTCGCCTGTCGCTTAGCGGCGGCGGCGCGGAGTGCTTGAGGCGCGTCCCGGCGGCTCAAGTCGCACCCTGCGATGCGGATCGCGCCCTCGCGAACTGCTGGTGATGTTCGCCTCGCCCGCGAGTTGATGCTGCAGTCGTCGGATGAAGGCACTCTGCGGAGCAAGCTCAACGGGGTGCGCCGTGCGCATCACCTCTTGCACACCTGCCGCCGCTTCACGCAGCGCCATCTCGCGCGGATCGTCTGGAAGGTCATAGAGTGCCAAGAGTGCGCGCTCCATCTGCGCCGAAGCGTTGGACTTCAAGACGTGGATCGGTACGCCGCGGCGCTCCGCCTCTACGAGCTGCACGCCACGCTGCTTGAACTCGTTCCGAATCGTCATCACCGCATCCGCATCCTCCGGTCCACGCGCCGTGCTCGCGGGCAGTCCAAGTTCACGAATAGCGACCTCGAGCTTCTTCCGCGAGATCCCGTGCGCATAGATCCGAAGTTCTGGGAGAGAACTCTCGTGTCGTACCTCATCATCGGCATCGGGGGCGTCATCCCAGGCGGCGGGGATCCGTGCGCCATCAGCGGTACGCGCAGCAGGTTCATGATCCATCGCTGAAATCGCCCCCGCCATGCCACTGCTCACCCAGCCTCGAGTGGGCCGCCAACTTCCCGACGTTGCGCCGATTTCAGCACGGGAGTTGAGTGCGGGCATCACCGCCGCCGCCGTGCCACCAGGAATCGTCGCGGCTGGGTTGCGCAGATCACCAAAGGCGCTCGCGCGACGGGATCGCTCACGATGCTTTCGCCAGCCACCGCGATTCTCATCACGTGCGTCGTAGTCGCCGCGGCGAGTGCCTCCAGGCGTCAAGCCCCCAAAGCGGCGCTGCTCGACGCCAGGGAGTGCACCTGGCCGAATGCGCTGATGCGTGCGGTGAACGCCAGCCTCGTCTCGCCAGCGCTCCTCTGGTGCAACCGCGTCGCCGCGAAGCAACGCATCCACCGTGGCGGCCACATCTTCATGCACAAGGATGTGGTCGCGATCAATGATCTCAACCACGACATCAAAGGTTGGTGGAGCCTTTCGCTCAAGCACGCTCTTCTGTGTGCGTCGACGGCGAGCCTCGTCATCACCGAGCGTCACACTCTGGATGCCACCGATCAGGTCGGTAAGCGTTGGGTTCAACATCAGGTTGTCCAGGTTCTTGCCGTGCGCGGTGCCAATCAGCTGCACGCCACGCTCTGCAATCGTGCGCGCCGCAATCGCTTCGGCCTCGGTACCAATCTCGTCGATCACGATCACTTCCGGCATGTGGTTCTCTACCGCCTCGATCATCACCAAGTGTTGTCGCTCAGGAGCACTCACCTGCATCCGGCGTGCCTTGCCAATGGCAGGGTGCGAGATGTCGCCGTCACCGGCAATCTCGTTTGAGGTATCAACAACTACGACGCGCTTGGAGAATTCAGAGGCCAGGACGCGCGCCGCCTCACGAAGCATGGTGGTCTTACCAACACCGGGTCGTCCCATGATCAAGATGGACTTCCCTGACTCAATGTGGTCGCGAAGGATTTCAATCGTGCCAAAGACGGAACGCCCAACGCGACAGGTGAGGCCAACGACGCGATCGGCACGATTCCTGATCGCGGAGATGCGATGCAGCGTGCGCTCAATGCCGGCACGATTGTCGCCGCCAAAATCGCCAATGCGTGAGATCACCCACGAGAGATCCTCTTCCGTCACCTCTCGCTCGAGAAGTGTGACGTCGCCAGAGGTGAGCCGTGCCTCAGGGCGACGACCGAGATCCATCACCACTTCTAGGAGTCCGTCTCGACCAGCGGCTAGCTCTTCGCGCGTGGAGAGCTCGCGGATGCTGGCAACGATCTCCCCTGGAAGGCACTCAAGGAGAAGGTCGAGGTTGTCGACGATCGCCTCTTCCTGCACGACCGTGGGCGCCAACATGGGGCTGGTACCGGTACGTGGGGTGTTGGCAAGGCTCATTGGAAGGATCCTAGCGCGACGGCGAACCCAGCGGCGCGGGCTATCCGATCGCGGGGACCATCCCCGGGGCAGTCACCCGCGCTCGAGCGTCACGGACGGCGAGTCGGAGATCGGCAATCTCCTCAAAGCCGTGCGCGCGCAACCCAGCGCCGACCCTCGACTCGTAACTCCGCACCGCGGCGAGGATCGCGCTCTCTGAAGTCCCGGCGCGAGTTGCACGTGCGGCAACCGTTGCCAGGCTCTCGGCAATCAGCGGAGCAGGATCAACTCCTGGAAGCAGACAGATTCGGATGACGTGGGGATGCTGCTCGTCAGACTCACGTGCAACGCCGATGTGAACCCAGGCGTGGATGTTGCCCGCATCTCCATCCGAAACGTACGCGCGACCCTCAACAAGCCGCAGCAGCGGGCTGATGCTTGCGCGCGGTGCCCAAGCTCCAGTGGTTGCGTGCTCCCATTCGATTCCATCAATCATCTCGACTCGCGAAACCGCAGCAGGGGTGATGTGCGACATCAGCTGTGCGATGTGCAGCGCATCACGTCGAACGGCAGGTCTCAGCATTTGGTTGCGCACGGGTGCAAACCCACCAGCCGAAGGCTGACGCATGAAGAGTGTCTCACGTGCATACGCGTGGAAGCCTGCGCTGCCAAGAAGTGCGAGTGTCGCCGCATCTTCTCGACAGGCAACATGGACCCTCATCACCCCGTGACGTCCAGCCTCGCGCACCACACGAGCAGAGAGTCGCGCACGAGCCGCTTCGCTCACCGCAGAGAGTTCGACGATCGTCCAGTCGCCGCCCGGATCGCGCTCCACCCGCGCAAGGCCATCAAGTTCGGATCCGCTCTGATGTACCCAGATTGAATCGGAGGACCTGATGAGGCTGAGCGGCATGCGAAACAACTGATAGAGATTGAGGGCTGGAGGACCGATCGGCAGGCCGAGCGAACGCATCTCCGACCTCTCGTCGTGTGGGGGGCGCTGCGCGCGGCGTGAGATCTCCGCGAGTGCCGCCAGGTCAGTCATGCGTGCGAGCCTGACGCGGGGTTGTGCGTCGCTCGACCGTTCAGCCACGTCGAGCGTGTTGCGCTGCCTGCTCGAACATCCAGCGGTGGAGGCGCGTTTCACCCGCGATCTCGGGATGGAATGAGATGCCAACCACATTTCCCTGGCGTGCCGCAACGATCCTTTCGTCAGGCAACCGCGCGATCACGTTCGCAGCAGGGCCAACTCGCACGATCTCTGGTGCACGGATAAAGACTGCGCGGAGCGGCGTCACAGCAGCCCCCGGCTTGAGGCTCTGCATGGTCAACTTCGTCTCGAAGGACTCGAGCTGACGGCCGAACGCGTTGCGCTGCACCTCCATGTCAATAAGAGAGAGCACCGGTGTGTCGCCGTCAGTGATCTTGGTGGCGAGAAGGATCGCACCTGCGCATGTACCAAGGATCGGCGCGCCACGCGCGGCGAGTGCCTTGATCGGCGCGACAAGGTTCCAGCGCTCGTAGAGCTTGCGCATCGCAGTGCTCTCGCCTCCTGGAAGGATCAATCCAGATACTCCCTCAAGATCTGCGGGGAGACGAACTTCACGAGCGTGCGCACCGATTGATGCGAGCGTGTCGAGATGCTCTCGGAAATCTCCCTGTACCGCCATCACGCCAATCACTGGTGCAGCGCTTCGACGCTTCGCGCCGGCCATCGGCTACCAGCCGCGGGAGGAGAGTCGCTCTGATTCTGGGATCGCGCGCATCTCAATCCCCTTCATCGCCTCGCCAATGCCAGCAGAGACCTCGGCGAGGATGGTTGGATTCGACCAGTGCGTCGTGGCCTGCACGATTGCTGCCGCGGTCTTGGCCGGGTTTTTTGCCTTGAAAATTCCCGAGCCAACGAAGACGCCGTCTGCGCCGAGCCACATGGAGAGCGCCGCGTCTGCAGGAGTGGCAATCCCTCCCGCGACAAAGTTCACCACTGGGAGTCGGCCCGCCTTCACGGTGACCTTCACCAACTCATACGGGACGCGCATCTCTTTGGCGGCGGCGCGTAGTCGCTTCTCGCTCTGCCCCTTCAACGCCTCAATCTGTTCGCTGACAGTCCTGATGTGCCGCACCGCCTCAACGATGTTTCCCGTCCCTGCCTCGCCCTTGGTTCGCATCATCGCGGCCCCTTCACTGATGCGACGCAGCGCCTCGCCGAGGTCCTTGCAGCCGCAGACAAACGGAACGCGGAACTCATGCTTGTTGATGTGGAAGCGATCGTCCGCTGGTGTCAGCACCTCCGACTCATCGATGTAGTCAACGTCGAGCGCCTCGAGGATCTGCGCCTCAACATGGTGACCAATGCGCGCCTTCGCCATGACGGGAATCGAAACGGCGTCGAGGATGCCCTTGATCATGTCCGGGTCGCTCATGCGCGCCACGCCGCCATCGCGTCGAATGTCGGAGGGGACGCGCTCGAGCGCCATCACGGCAACCGCACCCGCCTCCTCGGCGATCTTCGCCTCTGCAGGCGTCACGACATCCATGATCACGCCGCCCTTGAGCATCTGCGCAAGGCCGCGCTTCGTGGCCCATGTAGACTTTGCGATCTTCGTCTTGGCTGGTGCGCTGCGCTTTCCCATGCGCTGATTCTCGCATACCATCCGCGTTATGGGTGAGACGACAGCAGCATCGGAGGGAGACCAGGAGCTTCGGATCGACGACCTCGCCGCGGCACGGCGTGAGATTCCGCGGCCGCTCGCGGGGAGCGCCGGCCTCGTAAGCAGCATCAATGTTTCGCACCCAGGTGGCGTTCCGAAGCGACCGATTGATCGCACCGTCATCACAAAACTCGGTCTGATTGGCGACGGACAACGCACCAAAGAACCGGTGCACGGCGGACCTGAGAAGGCGGTCTGCCTCTTTGGGGTCGAACAGATTGCGCGCGTGAACGCGGATGGGCACCACCTCTACCCGGGTGCAATCGGCGAGAACCTCACCGTCAGTGGACTCGACCTCGGTGGACTGCGCGAGGGCGACCGACTGCGCATCGGCCCGGCCGAGAGCGGCCCGATCATTCAACTGAGCGGACCTGCCGCACCCTGCAAGAACATCGCCGGATGCTTTGAAGACTGGAGGATTGCGCGCGTCAGCCATAAGGTTCGACCCGAAGACTCGCGTTGGTACGCACGGGTGCTCCGAGAGGGACCTGTGATCACGGGGGACCGCATCGAGCTGCTCGGCGCGGCTGATACGATCGGGCAATGAGCAGTGAAGTCTTGATCCTCAACCAGGACTACGAGCCGCTGAATGTCGCGTCGCTTCCGCGCGCCTTCCGGCTCGTCCTTGGTGGCAAGGCGGAGATCCTCGCCGAAGGCGCGCCGATTCGCAGTGCATCGCGAAGTTGGACGGCCCCATCGGTGGTGCGACTTCGGCACCGCGTGCGCCGACCGCGCCCACGAGCCAAGCTGAGTCGGAAGGAGATCTTCGCGCGCGACAGACACTCCTGCCAATACTGTGGTCGCTCAGGCGTCTCGCTCACCATCGATCACGTGGTGCCGAAGAGTCGTGGTGGTGACTCGTGGTCGTGGGAGAACCTGGTCACTGCTTGCATGACCTGTAATCATCGCAAGGGCGACCGACTCCCCGAGGCGGCGGGGTTGCAACTGCGCCGTCGTCCGTACGAGCCGCGTTGCGACGTGTATGCCATCTTCCTCCCCTATCTGCGACACGATGCCTATTCCGCATGGCGCGACTTCCTCTTCATTGGAGAGGGCGTAACGGCGAGCGGCGCGTGAGCCACGAGGCGGCACTCCGCGCCGCCACTCCAGAAGACGTCGCAAGGCTGATGGGGCGAATTCATGCACACGGGTTTTCCGCATTCGTTGTGGGTGGCGCGGTACGCGACGTGCTCGCTGGACGCGCTCCAACCGACTGGGATCTTGCAACAAACGCGACGCCGGATCAGCTCCGTGCCGCTTTCCCAGATGCGGAGTACGAGAATCGCTTCGGCACGGTTGGAATCCCTACTGGAGATGCCGTTCGTGAGGTCACCACCTTCCGCGCCGATGGTCCGAGCAGCGACGCGCGGAGACCTGACAGCGTTGCATTCATTGGCAGCATTGAAGGGGACCTGGCACGACGAGACTTCACCGTGAACGCGATGGCGTTCGGCCTGGCAGGCGACAAGGGGGGAGAAACGGTCATCAACGGCGCGTTCGTTGATCCGCATGGCGGACGAGAAGACCTTGACGGACGCGTCTTGCGCGCGGTTGGAAACGCCGCAGAGCGTTTCAAGGAGGACGCCCTACGCACCCTTCGTGCCGCTCGGTTTGCCTCTCGCTTCGAGCTCTCGATTGAGCCGGTAACCGCGGCGGCGATCCGCGACGCCGCGGGGCTCACGAGCGCGCTCTCCGGCGAACGGATCGGCGCGGAGATAGAGGGGATCCTGGCATCAGAGCACCCGGAGATTGGACTCGCGGCGCTGTACGACCTTGGCGTAATGCGCGTCATTGCTCCCGCACTCAATGAGCGCTGGATCGAGCAACTCCCAGGACGCGTGGCAGCGATTGGCGCACCTAACGGTCCCGATGCGCCCGATCCGATCGGGCGATTTGCCGAACTTCTTGCGGTGATCTCCGACGATGAGGCGGCTGTGGAGATCATCACGAAGTGGCGCCGACCGCGCGCGACCATGAGTGCGATCGCTCACCTGCGTGCCGCGGACCGCGCGGCGGCGGAGGCGGAGCGAGGTGCGATTGATCATGTGGAGTACCGCGTCCACGTTGCAGCGCTCACCGGCGATCCACGTGACGCAGCCCGCCAGCTGCGACGGCGCCTCGCTGCAGGACGTGCGGCGCCCGGTGCCGGCACGCTGCTCGCCGCGTGCGAGCGCGCGGATGTGCAGAAGGCTCCCGCACTTCCGGCGGAGCTCGCCGTTGATGGTGCAGAGATCGCACGCAGGATTGGCGCCACTCCAGGCGCATGGATCAAAGGGGTGCAGGCGTCGTTGCTGATTTCCGTAGGTCGCGGTGAGATCCAGAATCAACCGACTGCACTCCTTGCGGCGGCCGAACGCATGCACGCGCCAAACGATTGATGTGCATCACGCCCCTAGAATGATCCGATGAGTGAACGAGAAATGGCTGTCCTCCTCACCGGTGGCGCAGGATTCATTGGCGCCGCCACTGCAGATGCCCTCCTCGCGGACGGGCATAGGGTGGTCATCCTGGACGATCTCTCCAGCGGCCACACCGACACCATTCCGAACGAGGCCTCCTTCAAGACCGGGAGCTACGGCGAAACGGACAAGATGGAGGAGCTGCTCCGCGACGCGCGTATTGACGTCATCGTGCACTGCGGCGCCAAGAGCATCGTGGCCGAAGGCGACGAACACCCAGATCGTTATTTTGCGAACAACGTCCAGGCGAGCCTCAACTTGCTGAACGCCGCGTGCAACGTTGGTGTGAAGCGCATGGTCTTCGCGTCAAGCGCTGCCGTCTATGGAGCACCAACATCGAGCACGATCAGCGAGGCAACGCCGCTCGCTCCGGTGAACACGTATGGTGCAACGAAGGTTGCGTTTGAGCTTGCCTTGCGCTCATTTGCCGACGCCTACGAGCTGCAGGCTCTCTCACTGCGCTACTTCAACGTTGCAGGGAGCACGGAACGTGTACGCGAGCGCCACGATCCCGAGACACACCTCCTCCCCCGCCTCATCCACGCGGCGGAGAGTGGGGAGCCGTTCTCCATCTACGGCAACGACTACGCCACTCCGGACGGGAGTTCCCTCCGCGACTACGTGCACGTGGCAGATGTTGCGGCCGCAAATCTCGCCGCCGTGAACTACCTCCTCAGAGACGGCGCACCGGTTGGACACACCGCGGTGAACATCGGCAGTGGGGTGGGCACGAGCGTCAAACAGGCGATCAGCGCCGTTGAGCGCGCAACCAAGCGCACGGTCAACGTTGAGGTGCAACCACGTCGCGCAGGTGACCCGCCGCGACTCATCGCGGATATCACCCGTGCCGTCGCACTCCTCAACTGGCGACCGCGCCAGAGCGAGACGACGCGCATCATCCGCAGCCTGATCGGTTGACCCTCAGCCTCGCCGGCTGAGCCGTGAACCTAGCCTTCGCGCTTCTCCGGCACCGACTGCAGCAGGTACATGCCGATGAGCATCGTCACCAGCAACGTGAGCAAGCCGAGTTGGTAGGCAACCACACCGAACGGCTCAAGTAGCAGGGCCACGGTTGCTCCATAAAGGAGCCCGCCAATCACTTGTGAACCCTTCCCCACAAGGCTGTAGAGCCCGTAGAACTCTCCAAGCTTGTCTGGAGGCGAGAGGCGCAGCATCAAGATGCGATCCGCTCCAGCGAGTCCACCGAATCCAAATCCAAGCACCACACCGGCAACAATGAACGGGATAGGTGAGATGAAGAGCGTCCCGATCACAAGTGCGATCGCCCAGAGGGTGAGCACCATGCGGAGCGTCGTCTTCGGTCCGCTCCGATCCGTCATGCGTCCCCAGAAGAGGCCGCCCACCACGGCAGTTGTCGCGAGCGCTACGAGCACGTAGTTCGCCTCACCTTGCGAGAACCCAACCGCCTGCACGGCGAAGACCGCCATGATCGATATCACGGTGTTCTGCGCGTCGGTGTAGAAGAATCGCGCAATGAGGAACCTTCGCAGCCCTGGATACTTTCCGAGCTCACGGATCGTCTTTGCCGTAGAGGCAAGTGAGAGGCCCTTTCCGCGAGCCGCACCCGAGGCAACGGGAACTTCACGAATGAAGATGAAGATCGGCAGCGCCAAGACGGCAAAGAGAAGTGGCGCAACCACGAACACCTGTTCCACGGTGAGGCCACCAAAGAGGATGATCACGCCGATCAATACAGTTCCCAGATAGCCGAGCCCATTTCCAAGGCCAGAGACCCAGCCTCGATTCGCAGGGGTGCTCACGATCTTGATGGTGGCGTCGTAATAGACAAGTGCGGACTGGTAGCCAAAGTTCGCCACGCAGAAGAGCAGCACGCCGAGTGCCACGGGGGCAGACGGAATCAGGATTGCTGGAACTATGGCGAGCGCAGTGAAGAAGAGCAGATACGGTAGCCGCCGACCAGTACGGTCTGACAGCGCACCGATCGCTGGAGATACGAGCGCGTTCACTCCAACAGAGAGTGCGATGGAGATCTGAAGCCAGAGATTTCCTTGTGACTCGCCGAGCACTCCTTCGCTCGTCAGGTAGAGGCCGATCGCATAGGAGAAGATGCCGTACGACCAGATCGTGTTCGCAAGGTCGTAGAGCGTCCATGATGCGACCCATGTGGCCGGAACGGTGATGCGGACGCCGCCCGTGTTTGCGCGTGTTGCCATCTCGTGACCCTCCCTCGCACTCGGGTCGTGATGGGTTCACAGCTGCCGCGTGCCCGATGAGGATGAAGGCTCACGTGGCTCCCCGCGCGCCTCGCTGCGCAGGACGCACCCGCACGAACTGAGCGTGGTGGCGGGTACGATCCGCACATGCCGAAGCGAACGACGAACCCTGCATCCAGGTGGGCGAAGGGGCTCGCACGTCGGCGGCCAGCGCTCGTGAGCGACGTGTTAACGGGACTCGCAGGACTCTACGGGGTACCTCGCTGGAAGCCACGACTCGATCCGATCAGTGAGCTCGTCACGACGATCTTGAGTCAGAACACCAGCGACGTGAACGCCGCACGCGCGTTCGACGCACTCCGTACGCGATACTCAGAATGGTCAGCGGTTGAGGCGGCACCAGTTCGCCAGCTCGCGAGTGTCATCAAGAGCGGTGGTCTCGCCGCGCAGAAGGCGCCGCGGATCAAGGCGGCGCTAAAGGCGACGCGCCTGCGCGCAGGCGACTACGACCTCTCCTTCCTGAAAGAGCTGGAGCCACTTGATGCGCGCAACTGGCTCACATCAATCCCTGGCATCGGCCCGAAGACCGCATCGATTGTGATGCTCTTCTGCTTCGGCATCCCGCTGATGCCTGTCGATACGCACGTTGAGCGCGTCAGCAAGCGCATCGGGCTCCTCCCGCCCAAGGCGAGCCTCGCGTTTGCCCATGATGCATGGCTGCACCTTGTGGAGCCGAGCCGCATGTACGAGGCGCATGTTGCGCTGATCCGTCACGGACGCGGGCATTGTGATGCGTTGCGGCCGCAGTGCGGCGGTTGTCCGGTGCGTGTGCGTTGTCGTTACGTGGATCGACGCGCGCCGTAGGGAGGCTTCAGGTCCGAGACCAACTCACTCGTTCAAAGCGCACTGCATCGGGAAGCCCCACGACTTCTACCGCCTCCCCTGTTCTCAGCGCGAGCTGCGCACCGCCCCCTGGCGTTTCGGGATCGTGCAGCGCCTCGATTCGCGCGTCGCGCGGCCCCTCTGCGTGCGCAAGGATGCTCCACTCACCGAGTACACCTAGTCCTGCAACCGTGCGAATTGGATGACCGCCACAGGTGCATGACGCGGCGCGCCGACCGAGCGCCATTGCCGAAGCTGAGTCCGCAACCACGGTCAACTCTGGGTGGGCAATCCAGCGACGAAGTTGCGACGCGCGAATTGGATCTTCGGCAAGGAGTGTCGCATCGCCTCCGCAGAGGAAGATGGTCCCGCGCAGCGGATCGCCGCTACCAAAGGACAAGATCTCCACCTTGCCCTTGCGTTGGCGGAGGAGTGTGGCGAGCGTCTCCGCTTGGCGCAGATCGTGGGAGGCGAGCGATGCTAGATGGAGTGGCGCTGGCGCGGTTGCGAGCCAGTCGAGCGCCTCGGGCCACGCATCTGCCCGGAGCCCGAGTCCGCCGCCAGAGAGGATGAGTCGTGCCACCCACTGATCCTAACGGCGAGTCGTGCGCCATACTGCGCGCATGAGCGAACGAGTAGCACAAGGGCGAATCGTATTGATTGGCTCAGGAGAGATCGGTCCCTCCATGGCGCCCATGCACCGCATGCTCGTCGCGAGCCTCCCCGCGCGCAGCTCGCCACCATCGCTCGTTGCGCTCGACGGATCGTATGACTTCCAGACGAACCGCGCGGAAATGGGAGAGAAGATCGCCACCTTCTTCCGTTCAAAGGTTGGTGTTCCGACGACCGTCGTCGGGCTTCCAGAGATCGAGCGCCCCGGCGCAGACCTCGCGCCCACAGCATTCAACGCCACACTCGCGGCGCTAGAGACGGCAAACCTCCTCTTCCTCGGGCCAGGATCGCCATCGCGCGCCCTCTTCCGCTGGGCCGGCACGCCGATCGTGGATCGTCTCGTGTCGCGCATCAACGCGGGTGCCACGCTGATCACCTCCTCTGCGGCAGCTGCAGCGAGCGGAGAATCTGCGATCCCCGTCTATGAGATCTACAAGGCGGGGCTTCCCGCGCACTGGCTAACTGGCCTCAACCTTGTCGGCACGCTACTCGGCGTTCGCGTTGCAGTCGTGCCGCACTGGAACAACGCGGAGGGTGCGACCCATGATACGTCGCGATGTTTCATTGGCGACGTAAAGCTGCGAGAACTCGAGCGCGCGCTACCAGCCGGCGTTGCCATCCTCGGAATTGACGAGCACACCGCACTCTCCATTGATTTCGCAACGGACGTTGTTGCGGTCCATGGAAAAGGCGCGGTGATCATCCGCATCCCCGGGGCTGGCGAAACGGCAATCCACAGCGGCGCATCGGAGCCAGTCTCAGCGTTCACCGCACGATTCCCCACGCGTGGCACGCCGCGAGCCTACGAAGCGGCGGCTGCGGCAGCGCCATCAGTATCCGCGTCCCCACTACCAGCAGCTCCATCTCCGCGAGATCAGCTCGCCCCCGCCGTCGAGCGTCTACTCGCCCTTCGCGCAACGGCACGAGCGGAGAAACGATTCAGCGATGCAGATGCGATTCGCGACGCGATCGTGGCGCTCGGTGTAGAGCTCTCCGATCAGGCGGACGGAGTGACTTGGAGCGTGCGCACCTAACGACGCCTTGAGGCGAAACGCGGCGACTCTAGCGCGTGAATTTCGCTGCGAATGCTCCAGCTCGACGCTGAAGAGCACTCGGGAGAGCTCCGAGGATGCGCGCAGAGATTGCGTTCAGCAGCCCAGGAACCACCAGTGCGCGACCCGCCTCCACCGCATCGAGTCCAGCGCGAGCCACGAACTCCGCGCTGGTCAGCATGAAGCTCGGTTGGCCTGATGTGGGCGAAAGGCCACCTCGCATCTGAAACCCGCTCGGCGTGTAACCGGGCGCGACGCAGGTCACGCGCACGCCGTGCGGGCGTGCCTCTTCATGCAGCGCCAGGGTGAAACTGCGCACAAATGCTTTGGTTGCTGCATACGTGGTGAATCCAGGGAATGGAAGGAACGAGGCGACGGAGGCAACGTTCAGGATCGCGCCGCTCTTCCGCGGAGCCATGGCGATCAGAGCCGCTTGCGAGAGTCGCATCAGTGCGTTGACGTTAACCGCAATCTCGTTGCTCTCACCTGCGCCATCAAGTTCGGTGATCTTCCCGAAGCGGCCGTATCCGGCGTTGTTGATGACCATCTCGATCGGCCGCGCCACATCGGCAATGCGTGCCTCGATCTGTTCAACACCCGACGGTGTTGCGAGGTCTGCAACGATCACCTCGGCATCTGCGCCGTTTGCGCTGACTGCAGCGGCGACGCGTGCCAGTTCACGCGCTCGTCGCGCCACCAGCACCAGGTCCCATCCGCGCTCAGCAAGCTGCAGCGCCATGCACTCACCGATCCCCGATGACGCTCCTGTGACAAGTGCGCGCCGACGATTCATGGGTGAAGTATGTGCGATCGCCACGAAGTGAGGCGAGGTGGGCATTGGTAGGGGGACCTGGACTCGAACCAGGGACCGCCGAGATATAAGCTCGGAGCTCTAACCACCTGAGCTATCCCCCCATGAGGTGTTCGCTCAGCCTACCCCCTCCGCGGTCGCCAGTGCGACAGAGAGTGCGGCCAGGGCGAGCGCCGCGGCGCAGATCTCCCACGCGCGTTGGCGCGTCCAGCGCGAG